>NZ_MAQZ01000059.1:0-68292 GCF_001756285.1 Frankia sp. CgMI4 | reverse complement strand
TTTCGGGCTGACAGGAAGATCCCCGCGCGTGCGGGGACGACACTTGCTGACCTGCGGGTTTATCGGCGAGATCGGGCAAACAGTATCAGTCCGTCGTAGTCGACGGGCTGGGTGCGGTTGCGGCCGGCGGTGCGGGCGGCCCAGCCTTGTTCGTTCGTGGCTGGTTCGATCATGATGGCTTGGCCGTCACCGACGCGTTGGGAGAGCAGGGTCCAGAGCCGGTCGCGGACGCGGGCRCTGGGGTTGCCGACGAAGACGCCCGCCGAGATTTCGATCATCCAGCGGGTGAGGTGGCCGCGGAGGCCGTCGGCGGTGGCGATGAGGACGATGACGGTCACCAGGGTGGGGGTGGCTGGTCGGTGTCGGGTCCGGTGACACCGAGGATGGTGGTGTCGTCGGTCTGGTCGGCGAGGTCGGCGGCCCAGTTGACGCCGCCGGGGACGTGGCCGTCGAGCTCGTCCCACAAGTGGAGTGCGTCCTCGTCGTTATCTCGGGTTCCTTCCTCGATGAGGAGGTCTTTGATGTCGTGGATGATGCGGGCCATGAGGTGCCCGTCAGCGACTTTGTCGCGGAAGGCGGTGCGGATGTCGCGCTCGTCGGTGAGGCCGGCGGCGGCGAGGTCGAAGGCGAGGGGAATGGTGTAGTCGGCTTTGTACAGGTCGGCGATGTCGAGGACGAAGGAGGTGGCGGCTCCGGTGTGGACGAATCCGAGGGCGGGGCTGGCGCCGATGCCGACGATGGCGGCGTGGCAGATGCCGTAGAGGCAGCTGYGTCCGGCGGACAGGAGCCGGTTGATGTCGTCGCTGTCGGCAAAGGGGTYGCCGTGGGTGTAGACGCGTTTGTTCCAGGTGACGCCGGTGCGGGTGGCGTGATCGCGGTAGATCTTTTTGATGCGGGCGCCTTCCCGGCCGCGGAGTTGTTGCATGGTGGCGGTGGTGACGTCGTCGTCGGGGAAGCGTTTGGCGTACATGCGGCGGGCGACGTCAAGGCGTTCGCTGGTGCGGGTGACGAGGTAAGCCTGGCGCATGAGCAGGCCGGCGCCGCGGCTGGGTCCGAGTCCTGCGGCATACATGCGTACGCCGCGGTCGCCGACCCAGCACAGGGCGGTGCCGGAGTCGGCGAGCAGGCGCACGGCGGCGCTGGTGATGCGGGTTCCGGGACCGAGCAGGACGGTGGCGACGAACGCGGCGGGGACACGGACGGTGCGTTCCTTGTTGACCAGGACGACGGCGTTGTCGTCGCGGTCAACGTGGCATTTCTCGACGTAGAGCGTGGAGACGCGGTCCTCGACGCGGTGCAGGTCCTGYGGATTGGACAGCCACCACATGTCAGCGGCCGGCCTGTTCGGTGTGCAGGGGCGCGAGGGTGATCAGCCCGCAGCCGTAGGCCTTGGCAGGGCCGACGCCGTGCAGGAGAGTGGCGCGGGCGCGGGCGGGAYCGGTGACGCGCAGGGCGCCTTCGAAGGTGGCGGTGTTGAGGACGACGCGGCGGCCAGTCTTCTCGGTGTTCTTGGCTTTCTTGGGGAAGGTGAGGCGTTCGCGGGCGGTGAGCCGTAGCGCGGGGGCCGGCTCGTCGGTGTCGCCGGGGCCGTCGGGCTGGTTGCGGGGGCCATCGAGGTCGGCGGTGGTGAGCAGGGTGAATCCCCAGCGGTCGATGCGGTCAGTGAGCCAGGTCGTCTGGTGGGCGGCGGTGCGGTGGCCGACGCGGACACCGCGGGGGCGGGGGGCGGCGAGGTGTTCCTTCTGGGCAGGGGAGGGATTGTCGGGGGTGCGGGTGGCGCTGACAGTGTTCGCGCGCAGCCGGAAGCGGAATTCGCGGCCGGTGTGGAGGCGGTCGAGCAGGGGCTGGTAGTCGCGGACGAGGACCTGGGGTTCGTCGGTGTGGATCCAGCCGGCCTGTTCGATGAGGTGCTCCCAGGACGGCGTGGATTCGGTGAGAACGAGGACTTCGGCGCGGTGCGGTCGGTCTGCTCCACGGAGGCCTTCACCGGTTTCCAGTCGCCACAGGACCCGTTCGGTGACGGGTTGGCGGCTGAGCCCGCCGAGGACGGCGGCGTGCATGCGCTGGGGGTTCTTCAGTAGCGCCTGGGCGCCGGTGCGCAGCGGGTTCAGCCAGATCCGGGACAGGTAGGTCATGGTCCGGTCACCATCCGAGAATCGCGAAAGGATCGTGGTGCGGGGTGGTGCCCTCGACGTTGTCGGCGTCGGTGAGCTCGTAGGGGGGTGGGAGGTGGACCCAGCTCTGGTGGACCCGGCGGCTGGTGAACCCTCGCTGGTGGGGATCGAAGGTGGTCGGCAGGTCGATCCGGACGTCGTCCCCGTCTGGGTCGTCAACGGTGACGGGTAGGTCGATGCGGCGGAGGCGGGGTGGCCTGCGCCGGGCGAGGGCGTCGCGGTGGTCGGGGCGGGCCTGCCACGGCACCTGCCGCAGGACCTCCAGGGCGCTGCCCGACCACAAAGCGGCGTCCGGCTCGCTGTCGGGAACGAGGAGGAGGGGGTGGGTCGGCGGGCAGGC
Organism: Frankia sp. CgMI4; assembly: GCF_001756285.1. Taxonomy (NCBI): domain Bacteria; kingdom Bacillati; phylum Actinomycetota; class Actinomycetes; order Frankiales; family Frankiaceae; genus Frankia; species Frankia sp. CgMI4. The sequence continues at coordinate 65,778 of NZ_MAQZ01000059.1, read as the reverse complement.
GCGGCGGCCGAGCGCGAGGGGAAAGGCGGGGGTGCGCAGCGCGTCGGCGAGGGTGGTGAGCACCGGTTCGGGTGCGGCGAGGGCGGCGACGAACACGGCGTCCTGCAGGTAGAACCGCTCGGTGACGTGGGTGTGCTTCGCCGGGGACGTCGGTTTCTGGAGGCCTTTCGCGCTGACCGCGGCGGAGGGTAGCGGCCGGCCGCGGTAGTCGCTGACGGTGTGGTAGTCGCGCAGCAGGGTGCCGGGCTGGTCGGTGCGGATCCCGAGGGTGAGGCTGAGGAGGTCCTCGATCGGGTCGGTGCGCCGGCGGCCCTGGGCGGCGGCGAGCAGCCCGATGATCCCGCTCTTCGTCGGTTCGGTGAGGGTGTCGCGGCGGTTGAACATGCTGCGGGAACCCCAGGACTGCAGGGGGCCGGCGAGGCGCAGCACCAGGCAGTGGCGGGGCGGGTCCTGGCTCATCGGACGCTGCTCATGAGCCGGTCGCGGGCGGCAGCCACCACTGTGTCGAGAACCTCGTCGAACGGCTTCGGCTCGCCGAGCGCCTTGACGATCATCGCCGTGGTGTCGGTGTTGGTGTTGGTGTCGTCGGGGGCGCGGTAGGTGGAGGCGAGGATGTCGGGCTGGAGGCCCCACAGCGTCGACGCGCTGTTGAGTTCGATGGCGAACTGCTCGAGGGATCCGGTGAGGACGCCCCGGCCACGGGGCAGTACCGGCTTCTCGAACGCGGAGACAAGGTTGACCGGCTGGTCGGGGCGGATCGCGATGGTGAGCAGGTTCGGCACGGTGCGGTGGGCGAAGGAGTTCTGATGGCCGGTCGGCATGGAGGTGGTGAACGCGGTGAGGAACACCCGTAGCGCCTCGACGGTCGCCTCGATGTCACCGCCGAGGTTCTCGGCGAGCTGGTGCAGGCCGACGGTGGCGAACCGGTACAGCGTCGCGGACTGGAACTCGACCGTGCCGATCATCCCGGCGCCRGTCTCGTCCTTGGCGTTCTGGTCGTCAACGGCGGTGTAGTAGTCGAACTCGACGTCGACGGCATGGGTGGACAGGGCATGCGCGACCTGGGTGGCCGCGTCGACGTTCAACGACGCCAGGTCGGCGACCATCCGCCCGAACAGCGCGACGTCGATCGGATGGTCGCTGCCGAGAGTAGCCAGGACAGGCACATCCTTGACCGCGGCGAGCAGATCGCCGTCGCTGAGATCGGCGAGGCGCGGCACATCCTCGACAATGAGGTCGATGAGCCGTTCGAGCTGGGGACGGCCAAAGAACAGCAGATAGGCGGTCTCCGCCGCCTTCTTCCCCGCACTGATCTTCAGAGCGGTCAGAAGGCTGGTGGCGATCCGGGTGCTGGTTTCCGCGTCGAGCGCGCAGCGGGTTGCGAGCCGTTCCGCGAGCAGCGCGGAGATCCGCTTGGTGCGTGTTCCGAGCTGGGCCTGATCGATGTGGTCGGCGAAGGCGGTTCGCGTCGCCCGCTTCCAGGCCTGGGACGACACCCGGGCCCGCTTCACCCCGCCATAGACGGCTTGTTTCGGGGTACCGGCGTCATCTCGGTTGAGGTTGGACGGAGGGACGGTCTGCAGGATGTGGACGTCGATGTAGCAGCGCATTGGTAGATGCCTCTTTCTGCTGGGTCAGGACGGGAAAGCCCCGGTGCGCGGAGGCAACGCCGGAGGTTAGACGGAAGATCAGGAAGTGCCGGACGCGGCGGCCGGGGTAGCGGCTTTGTCTTTCGGGGGCCGGTAGAAGTACTGGGCTCCCMACCGGCGGCGTACGTCGCCGATCCGCTCGGGGGTCTGCCAGGCGATGAGGTCCCGCCAGAGTTGGGTGTAGTCGAGACCGACGGGGACCTGGCGGAACTGGCGGACCAGACCACGCAGGTGGTAGGCGGCCTCGTCCAGGGTGGTGGCGGTGRCCACGGCGTTGAACCGCCGGTCGACCGCCTCAGGACTGAACTTGTCGCTGCTACGCAGGCGTAGAGCAGCCTCGCCGAGCCCGATGCCAGGCTGATACGCCGCAGTGGGCAGGGACTGCTGGTGCACCGCGAACAAGGTGAGCGCGACGTGCTCCGCGGTCAGGGACCAGGTTCTGCGGCCATCGACGGTGAGCGTGGAGTAGTAGCGCCACATCTCCGGGACGCTGCCAGGCTCGCGGCCAACACCGCGGCGCAACACGGCCAAATCCGCCCCGTCGGGCCGGTCGCCCTTATGGTCCCGTTCCCAGAAGTGCCGTGGCGATGTCGTCTCGCGTGGCGATGTCGTCTCGGATGATGTGGACGATGCGGACGGCGCCGCGGTTACCTCGGTCATCAGACCTTCCTGACGGGTCGTGGGAATCAGGCGGCGGCCAGAGCAAGCCGGTTGTCCTCGTCCTTGCCGAGCACGTCGTTGAGCGTGCGCCGGAATGACATCTCGGCGCCGGCGAGGCGGGCGCCGAACGGCTCACCGGGATCGCGGCCCAGGAACGTCTCAGGACCGGCAGCGGACAACACCGGGTCGACGACCTCCCACGCCAACCGCCGAGCGAGGATCCGCCACGCAAGTTCGGCCCGCTTGGCGTCCTCCGGATGCTGCTGCAACCCGGCTAGCAGCCGGTGCACCGTCGGATTGAAGCTGTGGATCAGTATTTCTCCGAGCCGCTGGCCCTTGTCCCACGGCAGCTTGTCCGTCGCACCGGCAGCCTCACGAAGATCGTCGCCGAGACGGTTGGCGGCGATCCGCAGGCTCTCGGCCTGGGCCGCCACCGCCAGCACGGTCTCACGGACCGCGGAGTCCCGTGCCAGCGCGGTGACCGGGAGGGGAATCTCATCGGCCATTACCTCGTCGATCACCGCCGACTGCGTGCCGTACTTCACCCCGACGGTCAGTACCTGCAGTGGCAGATCATCGGGGACATAGCCGTCGTCACGCAGCCGGGCGAGCTGCGACAGCGCCGTCGGCGCGAACACTTTGTCACTCGACAAGGGCGTTGTGGTCAGCAGAGCCTCCAGCCCGCGCCAGGCCGACCGGCCCGGCTGATGCCGCACCGGACGGACCGGCGGCTCGTCGGCTTTGGGCTTGTCAACCTGCCGCCACGCCGTGTGCGGTTCGAGTGCGTGCACCGATCCGGTGAGCCGGTCACCGGCGGTGAGCACCACCCGTCGGACCGAGACATCCTCGACAGCCGTCGGGTCTRCCTCGGGCACGAGCCGGATCCGCCGCGACTGCCAGGTCARCAGATCCAGTAGCCCTTCCGGGGCGCGAGTCTCCCAGCGGGAGGTGGCGCTGCTTTCGGATCTCCATTGCGGCCGGTCCTTCTGCCGCAGACCGTGCCGCAGGACGGGGATGCTGAGCATCAGCGTATGGAAGAGCGTCTCACCCAGCGGCAGGACGATCCCGAACTGCCCGAGCGGCCCGGTCGGGTTCCCCATCGTCTTCCCCGTCTTGACCTTCGGGTCATCCRCCGCTCCGGTCTTGATCGCGGCGGTGTCCCAGCAATGGGCTGCGAGCAACGCCCGTGCCGCCGCAGCGGGCGTCAGGCTCGGCGGGTCGTTCTCGGTCCGGGAACTGAACAGCGGAACATTGTTCCCCGAGGCCAGCCGCGGAACCAGCAGCGACACCGGCTTCGTCTCGTCCTTCGCGGTCCGCAACCCGGCGACCTGCGCAAACGGAGCCGTCGGATGAAACAGATGAAATCGTGCCGCCTGTCGGATCAGATACGACTCGATGCCCTCCTCATCCTCAGCCCGATCTTTCCTGATAATCCGGTCGAAACAGCCAGCCTCCCACCGCTGTGACCACTCCTCGTCGGTACGGGGGGCGCCGAACACGTCCAGGACGACGGGCAGCAGGACCTGACGCAGCACCGCCACGGCTTCGAGCGGATCATCAAGGGCCAGCCCGTCGATCGTGTGAGCGTCGACGAGCGCCTTCCTGATCCCCACCTCCAGGCGCCGCCCCCGCTTGATCACTGGGATCCATTGCCCATCGATCAGGTTGAAACCGTTCACTCATTCCCCCGTTCGTAGGCCCCGGCCTGCGCCGACCGTCGGTGRCTCAGCCGAGATGTACCAAGGGCCACCGACAGTTTTGGTCGACCGCGACGGCGCGGCACGTCGGCTGCTACCGATCGTGCGGCTCCTGCTAGGAGATGGACATCTGGCGTCGCCACATCAAGGATCTCCTAACCCATGGCGACCAGATAACTGGCCGAACGGTGCCCATGCTCCCGCCTCGCACCGAAAGTAGCACATACAGTGACGTATGGGGTGAACCGGTATATCTGCACGGATTCGCCTTGTCTCGGAGCATGGGAGTCAGCCGTCCCATCTTGAGCGCCGAGAAGATCAACACCTTGCCCCGGTCCGGCAGTTCACCCTTTACCAGCAGCCGGTCGAGTATCAGCAGCCGGTCGAGGCGCGAGRCTCAGCCCGAGCTTGTTGTCATAGGTCAGGTGTCGCCCCCCGAGGATCGCCGACATGCGATCGTCGAGAATCAGGGCGCGGGTGYGGCGGAGCCAGGAGTCGCCGTCCCAGCCGGCCAGGGGAGTCAGTTCGGCATGCGCCGCGGCGGTGATCTCCTTGTTCGCGGGCAGGCGGATGGTGGCTCCGACGACCTCTTCGAGGACCGCGTCGTCAGACACGGCAACTTCGCCGATGTGCCCGAGCGATCGGCCCGCGAGCGTGAGATACCCGGCCGGTCCGCGGCGGACGAGGACGACCTCCACGGACTCGTCGCTGTCACGGACGACCGCGGTGAGGCGTTCCTCGGTTTCCAGCGGCGCGGTCGCCTTGTCGTGCAGACCCTCGAGCGTGGTCAGGCCCAGACCGTCCTCGCCGGAAAGCAGAAATCCGGTGGCGTTCACCCGGCGACGACGCTCCTTGGCCTCCCATTCCTGCCTGRCCTCGGCCGCGGCATCAGCCCAGCGCGCCGGACCGAGAGGCTCATCACCGTAGCCGAGAGCGACGAGGCCGGGCACGTCGGCGGGAATCGACCATCCACCACCCGTGGCGGCTTCGGCGACGAGAGCGGCGGAGCGCAGCAGTAGATGATCCCCGTACACGGCCCGGCTACCGGCGGGCCAGAGTGGCACAGCCCCGTCGGGCAGCCGCAGACCGCTGACGATCACTTTCGGGTCGCGAAGCCGGGCCGGTCGCTGCCCGGTCGGCCGGTCATGCCGATGCAGCCGGCCGACCCGTTGCAGCAGAAGGTCGATGGGGGCGAGATCGGTGACGAGGATGTCCACATCGACGTCGAACGACTGTTCGGCCACCTGGGTGGCCACGACGACGAGCCGCGCGGGCCGGTCCTGGGCGTTCTCCCGTCCGGGGGGGCCGAGCTTGTCCACGACGTCTTCCGTACGGCTCGCGCGTTCGGCTGCGGTGAACCGGGAGTGCAGCAGCACCACGTCATCACCGAACGTCGTCCGCAGCTCGGCGTWGACGACCTGGGCCCGCTGGACGGTGTTACACACGACGAGAGCGCAGCCGCCCTCGCTCACCTCCGCCGAGACAGCGGCGGCGATGCTCACCGGGGCGAAGTCGGTGGGCTCTGCCAGGATCTCTACCGCAACGGGCACGGACTCACGCCAGGGTGACTGGGACGTCACGGAAAACCGGGGCTTCCCGTCGGCCATATACACCGCGGTGGTGCTCGGGTAGCCGGTGGGCCGCGGCAGATCGGCGAGGTCGACATCGGGGCGCTGCAGGGCGCCCTGCAGATAGGCGCCGGCGAGCTGTGCACGCAGTACCGGCGGCAGCGTCGCGGACAGAACGATGACCGGCACGCCGGTGTCGGCGAGCCAGCGCAACGCCTCGAACAGGAACTGCGCCATGTAGACGTCGTAGGCGTGTACCTCGTCAAGGATGACGACCCGGCCGGCCAGGCCGGCGTGCCGTAGCATCACATGCTTCGTCCGGGTCGCCGCCTGCAGCAGGTGATCCACCGTGCCGACCGTCACCGCAGCGAGCAACCCCCGTTTCGATCCGAAGAACCACTCCGCGGCCGCCGCGGCGCCCGCCAGCGGTGCGTCGCGACGACCCSGGCCGCTCGTACCCGTACCGAAATCGTCGGCCATCCCATACTCGTCGAGATCGTCATGCACGTCGACGAACCGGACCTGCGACCGAAGTGCCGCCCACTCCTTGTTGAAACGAGCCCGGCCGTGCAGTAGGCCGATCGGAACCTCGGGATCCACCGCGGTGAGCCAGCCGCGGACCCGGCTGAACATCGGATCGCTCGTCGCCTGCGTCGGCATTCCGACGAACACCCCATCCGCACCGACCTTGCCGGCCAGTACCTCCGCGGCGGCGAGCGCCGCCTCCGTCTTCCCCTCACCCATCGGCGCTTCCAGGATCAGTAGCCCGGGGCCGGGCATTTCCCGCACGGCCTGGACCGCGGCGCGCTGCGCCGRCCGGGCTGGCTTACCGAATCTGTGGTGCACCAGGTCAGACTGGTTGCCGGGTGCGGGCCGGTCGGAGCGCCACCCGCCACGCAGACCCAACTGTGCCCAGGCTCGCTGTGCACGCTCCCGCGAGCCCTTCATCGAGATCTCCGCCAGATCCGACAGCCCACCGAAATGCTCTTTGTCGCTCGCGACCCAGTCTGYCATGATGATCATCCCGGATAGGGCAAGCTGACCTCCGCGGGATGGTGTTCGCAGCTCCGAAAAGGAAGCCAGGTCAACGTTGAGGTCRCCGGCCACCCGGTCGACGAACGCACGTTGGACGTCGAGCCACRGTCCGGCGCCGTGGACGGCGGGCTTGTGCACAAGACGGCCACGGTCCGGTATCAGGCCGTGATGGCCCGCGACCAGCGGCCACACCCAGTCACACCCCGGCCGACTCCAACCGACCTGCGGGRGATACTTGCGGACGATGACAGCCCCCGCCCGCGCGTGATGCCACTGCCGGCCCTGCTGAGGAGTCACCCCTCGCCAGCCAAGCCCGGCAGCCCGAACGCGCTGCGCCAAACCCTCGTCCTTCATCTGAAAGGCCGGCGTGGCCTTACCGACATCATGCAGGCCGCACAACAGCGCGAACAGAGACCGCCCGCGACCATCGCTGCAAYCATCCAGACGATCCCGAATGGTGGATGCGAGGAAACGATCCCAGACAAGTTCGCCCACCGCCRCCGTATCCAGAAGATGGCCGAGGAGCAGGTGCATCGATCCCCCCGCCTTCTCCGCCGACTTCCCCCATATCATACCGAAGAACTCATCATCCATGAAGACTCCCATCCCAGATATAATGGACAGCCCCATTCAAGCACCTTGCGAAATGAGCCCGTTCATGGGGGCTTGGACGTGACATCGGCCGTCGTAGAAATGCTGTTGACGGCTTGCCTGATTCGTTTTACTGATTATTGAGCTGTGCGTTCTCCCAGCCCTGAAGACAGGAAATCACTGGAAAGATCCCCGCGCCTGCGGGGACGACGGGGCCTCCAACGGGAGACGATCCGCGCGCGGCCGGCGCACGTAGCGCAGCCGGCGCAGACCGGGAAGCCTGCGCCACGCCACGTCAGGGAACTGGCCGTGCCGGTCGCACCGGGGTGGACACCGGGGCGGGGGACACCGGGGCGGGGGACACCAAGGCGGGGGACACCGAGGCGGACACCGGGGTGCGGCGGAGCTTCTCCACCAGGATGGACAGCCGGCGGCCCGGTTTCTCCAGGACGACGTAGCTGATCCATCCACCGAGGACGCCGACCGTGACCAGCATGGCGGCCACCCACGGAAACGCCGACGGCGCATGACTGACCAGCCCGTGCCGGTCCAGCACCAGCAGCAGAATCGGCTCATGCCACAGATACACGCTGTAGCTGATCATGCCGAGCCAGACGAATGCCGGGGTGGCGAAGAACCGGCGCCACAGCGTGTCGCGGGGTGCCAGCACGGATGCGGCGAACAGCACACCGAAACCGATTGAATTCAGCGTGGAGAACGCCTCGAACGATGCCGCGGTGTGCCCCCGGACCAGCGCGCCGGCGATGATGAGCCCGGCGGCGACAAACCGCRACGCACACGCGAGCGGGGCGGGCAACGGCCGCTCCCGACCCCATCGGACATAGAGAACCRCAGTGATCATTCCGAGGCCGAAGTTGCCGGCATAGTTCTGCGGCGAGAACCAGTACGCCCACTGGTCGTGCTGAGCCCGCACGATGTAGACCGCATAGACGATCCAGACGGCGGACACCACGATCAGCAGGACCGGCGGCAGGCAGAGCCGCCGCCAGCGATGCGCCTCGGGTAGTCGATGAGTCTGCCGCCGCAGCCAGCCGGCGACCAGGGCGAGGTATAGATAGAAGTAGACCTCGACGGCCAGCGACCAGGCCGGGCCGATCGTGTAGAACACCCGCTTGCTGTCGAAGACCTGGGTGAAGGTCAGGTGTTCGACCAGGTCGATCCAGTCGCCGGGCAGAGTGGGATTACGCGCCGCCCACAYGACGATGAGCGCCGTGTAGTACAGCGGAAGAATCCGCAGTCCACGACGTATGAGCGTGTTCTTGGGTGACCGTTGGGTCCGGCCGGCCCTGACCCGGTTCGCCATCGGCATATACAGCAGGAACCCGGAGACCAGGAAGAACCAACTGATCATCCCGTCGAAGGCGCCGAGGACCTGGCCGAGGAACGTACCCGCGTACGGCGTGTTGCCATCCCCGCGGCAGAACTGATAGGCGTGAAAAATGATCACTGAGATCGCCGCCACGCCGCGGAACCCGCCCAGGTCGACCAGCTCGAGCCTGGGATCGCCCACCGTCGTCCGTCGGCGACCGCGGCGGTTCCCTCCGCTCTCTCCGGTGATACCCACCCCCCCGGCCCGCGGCCGGGCCGAGGTCCGGACCGGCACGGTCGGCCGCTCTCTCGGCGGCGGCACTGGCGGCGGCGGCACCGGCGGCGGCGGCACCGGCGGCGGCGGCACCGGCGGCGGCGGCACCGGCGGCGGCGGCGGCGGCGGGGGCTGCGGGGGCTGCGCCCACCAGGACGGGAGAGCCGGCGCGGGCAGAACCCGGGACCTCGGCACGATGTTTCGAGGTCCGCCTGGTGTGGTCATGACCTGGCTTCGGGGTAAGGGACCACACCGCCCGCCGCGGAGCCAGCTGGAGGTGCGGAGCCAGCTGGAGGTGCGGTCGCGCCGTCCGGCGTGACCGGGTCGGGCTGYGGCACGGCGCGTGGGGTCACGTGCCACTCGCGTTCCCGCAGCAGCTCCTTCACCGGTGCCAGCCGGGCGATGACGTTCTTGAACTCGCTGTAGACGATGTTCATCAGGCAGAACTGGACGARCCAACTCCGATGGCGGCGGATCGTGGGGTCGGCGAGGGCGTACGCGAACAACGCCTGGATCGGGCCCGCCATCGCCGAGAAGAGTGTGGCGACCACGTACAGGGAGACGTTCAACCGGAAACCGTGCCCGGACTGCGGGTGCAGCAGACCGAAGACGATCAGCGGATACATCTGCAGCGAAAGCCACGGATATATCTCGCGCCAGCCCAGCAGCCAGAGCAGGCCGAGTTTCTGGCGGGCGGTGAGGTCGGGTGAGCCGACGGCTTTCCACAGATGCCGCTGGGAGACCTGGTACCAACCCTGCGCCCAGCGCAACCGCTGCCGCCACAACGCCGACATCGTCGTCGGCGCCAGCTCGTAGGAGACCAGTTCCGGGTCTGCGACGATCCGCTCACCGCTCATGATGGTGCGCAGACTCGCGTCGATGTCCTCGGTCAGCATCGACCCGCGCATACGGGTCTGGTGCAGCAGGTCGGTCCGCCAGTAGCCGTTCGACCCGCCGAAGATCCCGAAACCATGCATCCTCGCCCGGCCGGGATGACTCACCGCATAGATCGACTCGAATTCCACGGCGACGGTGCGGCTGATCCGCGATGCCTCTCCGTTCCGGATMACGCAGTGCCCCTGGACGACCGCGGCCCCGTGCGACAGCCACCGCCAGGCCCGCCGGAAGGCGTCCGGTGCCGGATGATGATCCGCGTCGAAGACACCGACGAACTCACCGGTGATCATTGGCATCGCCGCGTTCACGTTCTGCGCCTTGGAGGTGCTGGTCGGCACGTGCATCGGGATGAAACGGGGATCGGAATCGGCGATCCGCGCGAGCGTCTCCTCCACGGGCAGGTATCGGGGAGTGTTATAGGCGAGGATGATCTGTAGTGGACCCGGGTAGTCCAGCCGGAGGAACGCCTTGACCGTGTCGACGATCGTGGCCGACTCGTTCGGCAGATACGCGGCGATGATGGCGCTCGCCGCCGGGAACGGCGCGGCGGGCGCGTCCGGGCACTTCTCCGGTTCGAGCGCCGACAACTGCTCCARGTAGGTGGTGAGGGTAGTGCCGGCCAGCGCGATGGCCAGGAGTGCGAAGACGACGTGGGTCGGGTCGAGGCCCAGTGTGAACAGTGTGCTGTAGATCCCGAACGGGAGTCCGAGGCAGATCGCGGTCGAGACGACGATCTGGACGGCGTCGGACGGCCGCAACCGTGTGTGCAACGGGCGCCCGGAACGTCGCGGCTGGTTCTCCGCTGGTTCCATCTTCGGGTCGTAACAGACGGGGACCATGTCGAGCTGCCCTGCGGCGAGCCCCATGGCCAGCCGGGCCCGCCGCAGGGCGGTGGCATCATCGATGGTGTCGTCCACCTGGACGAACCCCGGAACGGGGGTGACCCGCAGACGCTCGCCGTTGACGGCGAAGTCACAGCTTGCGACCGTACGCACGATCTCGCCGAACGCCGCTTCGGCGGAGCGGCCCGGCCGCGTCGGCAGGACGACGACCACCTCGCCGGGGCGGCCCTGGCCGATGGCGGAGCCACGCCACCGATGCAGATCACCTGCCAGGGCGGCGACCTGATCGAGTAGAGACAGGCAGGCGCCCGGAGCGAGGCGCTCGCGCAGCCGGCCGAACTCGGCGATGTACAGAAGGCCGACGACGCAACTCCGGCCCGTCGATCGAGTACGGCTCCGGGCCTGCTGGACGGTCGCGATGGCGCGATCGTGGTGCTCGTGATGGTAATGCCGTCGTCCTGGCACCCGCATGACCCGCCGCCATCCGGATCCATCCGGGACGGCGAGGTCACTCGTTCCCGGATCCAGATCCACCACCACGTACTCCGGCGGCGGAACTGCCATGTTCGGTGTGTTGATCCCCCCCGGCGTCGGCCTTTCAGCGACCGTTTCAGCGAAATTCGCAGCCATGAACTGAACTCTCGCTAGATTCGCCGGATAATTCTAAGTCTTTTTGGTGTAGGGAGTCGTGGGAGTCGGGGCAGCACTCCTCTCTCCTGGCCGGAAGGTAAATACCTGGGAGCGTGATTCTCTACTGGTTCAGCTTTATCGTGGCCGACACCATACCAGTCGGGGTTCGGGTGTCTGTTGGTGGGCCGTGCGCCAGGGGGAGACGATACGTTGCGTTAGCGGCATGCGAGTTAGATTTAACGTTCTGTTCATCCTTTGCGGTAATCATTCTTACCCACGCGGATCGCGGACGATTCAGCGTCCGCGATCTCTGCGGGAACGGCGATAGGACGCGGCTGGACACGGCTGGACACGGTCGGGCATGACCGCGTGCGACCGGGCACGGAAAAGGCTCCCCGTTTCCGGGGAGCCTTATGTGCGTATGGTGTTGGTGAAGTTGCGCCATGCAATGAACAGTCTGAGGTCCGCGCTCTTCCCGCAGGTAGCGGCCATGATGGCGCCGCACCTGGTGACACTGTTGATCACGGGAGTGACCAGTCCGCCGAGCGGACAGGGGGTGCGATCTGTCAAGCTCGTAGCGAACGAAGCACGTCGAGGATCGGCGGTGGCGCGGGGCCGATCCTGCCGATCGGCAGGATCGGCCCCGCGCCGACTCACGCGCAGGCGCGCCCCGGTCGGATGGAAGGAGATGCTCGCCATGGCCTCGCGCTTGACGCGATCTGACGAGAAGGACGAGAAGGACGAGAAGATCGATCGGCGGGTCCGGGTGCTGGGGGAGCCGGTGGACTCCTACCCCCAGCTGCCGCCGGAGGTCGGCCGCGGTTCCATCCGCAGGATCACCGTTGTCGGCGAGCCTGTTCTGCACCGGCCCTGTAAGAAAATCACCGAGTTCGGGACCGCGGAGCTCGCTGCGCTGATCGATGACATGTTCACCACCATGTACGGCGCCGAAGGTGTCGGACTCGCCGCGAACCAGATCGACGTCGACGCCGCGGTCTTCGTCTATGACTGCACCGACGAGGACGGTGTGCGGCACGTGGGCCATCTGGTCAACCCCGTCCTGGAGGAGGCGCCGCCGGCGGAGCGCCGGCTCGTCAAGGGGGATGAGGGGTGCCTGTCTGTTCCGGGGGCCYACATGGAGGTCGCCCGGCTGGAGCATGCTGCTGTCCGCGGTCAGGACCAGCACGGTGCCCCGCTCCGCCTGGAGGGAACCGGCTATTTCGCCCGTTGCCTGCAGCATGAGACCGATCACCTGTACGGCAGCCTCTACCTGGACCGGCTGTCGAGCCGCGGACGCAAGAAGGCCCTCCGCGAGATGGAGGAGCGGACCGAGGAGATCTTCGCCCGCCGGGTCGAGGTGGCCGCGCGGCTCGGCAGGTAGCGAGCCACCGGCGCGCGCTACCTGTCCTGCGAGGAAGGCTACCTGTCCTGCAAGAAAGGCTATCCGTCCTGCGAGAAAGAGAGAGTCGGCGGTGGATGTGGTGTTGCGGCGGGCGGCCGAGGCGGCGACGGGCTTCATGCCCACGGAGGAGGGCCTGGCGCTCTACGCGGCGGCAACACGGGTATCGGCCGGCGGCCTGATCTGCGAGGTCGGCACCTACTGCGGTAAGTCGACCCTGTACCTGGCCGCGGCCGCCCGGACGGTGGGAGCGACGGTGATCACCGTGGATCATCATCGCGGGTCGGAGGAGAACCAACCCGGGTGGGAGTACCACGACGCCGATCTCGTCGACCCGCGTAGCGGCCGGCTGGACACGCTGCCCTTCCTGCGGCGGACGCTGGAGGACGCGGGCGTCGAGGACGTCGTGACGGCGGTCGTCGRCCGCTCCGAACGGGTGGGGCGATGGTGGTCGACCCCGGCCGACCTGCTCTTCCTCGACGGCGGGCACACCGAGGAGCAGGCCCAGGCGGACTACGAGGCCTGGGCCTGCCACGTGCGGCCCGGCGGTCTCCTGGCCATCCACGACGTCTTTCCGGACCCGGCGGACGGGGGCCAGGCGCCCTACCACGTCCTGGTGCGGGCGCTGACGGAGGGCTTCCGCGAGCTGTCGTGCGCGGGTTCGCTGCGCGTCCTACGCCGCGTCGACTGAGYGGCATCCGCATGCCGGCCGCTGCCGAGGAAGCCGGCGTTCGGCGGGCGTCACCACCTCCGTCCCCGTCCGCGGCTCCGTCCGCGACTCCGGAAGCCGCCTGCCGCCCTGCCGAGGCTCGTCGGACTCCTTGTCGAGGACACAGATCCCCTCGGGGAGGCCGTCGCCGCGGAAGAGGGTCTCGGTGACCCCGCCGGCCAACGTGTCGACCGCGAGGATCACCGCCGCCGCGGTCCAGGTCGACTGTTCGGCCGGCCAGAACGTCGCGGTCTCGAACTGCCAGCCCGTCCAGTAGCTCCCGTCGGCGTGCCGCAGGTGCTGCATGTCCGTAACCAGCTTGGTCGCCGCGGCGGTCTCGCCCACGAGATGCAGGGCGATGGCTAGTTCGCAGGTCTCGGCCCCCGTGACCCAGGGCTCGTCGGCCACGCAGCGGATGCCCAGACCGTCGACGACGAAGTCGTTCCACCGGCTGGTGAGCCGGGACCGACCCGGTGATCGGCGCAGCGCTCCGCCGATCACCGGGTAGTACCAGTCCATCGACCACCGGTCGCGGGGGGCGAAGTACTCTGGGTGAGCGACGAGGGTGTGCCGCAGCGCGCCGGTCGCCCGTTCCCAGGCCGGTGGCACCTCCCCGACCAGGGCTGCGAGCGCCATCCCGCAGCGCAGGCTGTGCAACGTGCTGGAGCATCCCGTCAGCAGGGCCTCGGGGTAGTCGACACCGTCCGACGACCGGGCCCACCAGATCTGTCCGGTCKGGCTCTGCATGTCGACGACGAAGCCCAGGGCTGCCTCGACGACCGGCCAGATCCTCGTGAGGAAGGCGCGGTCACCGGTGGCCAACCAGCGGTGCCAGGCTGCGGTGGCGACATAGGCGCACTGGTTGCTGTCGGCGAAGTCCTCCTTGACCGCGCCGCCGACGTAGCTCGTCGCCCAGGATCCATCCGGCCGCTGGTTGCGACACAGCCAGGCCCACGCGGCGTCGGCGGCGTCGACCAGGCCGCCGAGGTCGAGGGCCATGGCGCATTCGAGGTGATCCCACGGGTCGGTGTGGCCACCGGGATACCAGGGGATGGCGCCGTCCGGCTCCTGGACGACGGCGATCGCGGTCGCGGTCGCGGTGAGCGCCTCGGGGGTCAGGACCGGAGCAGACTCAACCGGCCGCACGCGTTACCTCCGGTTTCCTCAAATACAGCACGATGCTCTTGCCGATGATCGGATTGAGGGCCCGCTCGGCGAGCCGGGTGRTGYGGGGACGGCGCATCATGTCCCACACCAGCAGCCGGTGGTAAAGCCGCGTCGCCGGATGGTCGTCGTCGTGGACACCGACGAGACACCGCAGCCACCAGTACGGGGCGTGCAGGGCGTGTGCGAAATGGGTGCCGGCCGGTTCCAGTCCCACCGCGATCAACCGGTCACGAAGCTCGTCCCGGCGGTAGATGCGGACATGGCCCCCCTCGACGCTGTGATAAGCCGTCGACAGGCTCCAGCACACCTGCTCGGGGAACCGGTTCGGGACGGTGACCGCCACCCACCCCCCGGGCCGTAGCACCCGGGCGATCTCCGTCATCGCCGCCGTGTCGGCGGGCAGGTGTTCGAGCACCTCGGCGGCGATGATCCGGTCGAAGGTGCCGTCGGCGAACGGCAGCGCCAGCGCGTCACCGCGCACTCCGGCGGCCTTCGCCTTGGGCGGAGCCTGTCCCTCCAGGGCCATCGCGGCGAGCATCGCGTTGACGCCGGCGACCTCGCCGGCGGAGTGGTCCAGCGCGATGACCTCGGCGCCCCGTCGGAACGCCTCGAACGTGTGCCGTCCGGCGCCGCAGCCCAGGTCGAGCAGCCGGCAGCCCGCGGAGACGGGAAACTGGTCGAAGTCGACGGTCAGCATGCGTCGGCCGTCAGCCGGTCAGCGTCGACGACGCCGGTGCGGACGCCGCGGCGCCGGGTGTGACGGCGCCGGGTGTGGACAGCGGTGCCGGCGTCCACTGGGCCGCCGGTCCCGGTCCCGGTCCCGGGGCCGGGACCGGGGAGGTGGGCGTCCCGCCGACCGCCGCGATCCGCTCGGCGTACCAGTCCGCGGTGGCCGCGGCGGCCGCCCGCCAGGAGAACCGCGCCTCCACCCGGCGGCGCCCGGCGGCACCCATTCGGGCCCGTCGTTCGGGATCATCGAGCAGGGAACCGATGGCGTCCGCCAGGGCTCCCGCATCCCCCGGTGGGACCAGCAACGCGGCCTCCCCGTCCGGACCGGCGACCTCGGGCAACGCCCCGGCGGTGGTGGCGACCAGCGGGATCCCGCAGGCCATCTCCTCGACGGCGGGCAGGCTGAACCCCTCGTAAAGCGAGGGAACGACCGCGACCTCGGCGGAGCGCAACAGGTCCACCAGCTCCGGTTCCGGCATGTTGGAACGGAACGTCACGGCGTCGGCCAGGCCCAGCTCGGCAACCTGGCGCTGGGCCGTTCCCCCTTCGCGGACCTTGCCGACRCAGACCAGGTGCGCCGAGCGATCCACCCGCAGCTTCGCGAGCGCCTCGAGCAGGACAAGCAGGCCCTTAAGCGGAACATCGGCGCTGGTCACGACGACGACACGGCCCGGAACCGCCGGATTGCCCGCGGGCGCCGGCGTGAAGACGTCGGCGTCGACTCCCAAGGGAACCGTGCGCATGACCGTCGGGGGGAGGTTCATGTCCGCGATGATCTCTCGCCGGGAGCTCTCCGACGGGATGACGATGCCATCCAGCCCCCGCGCGACCCGGGCCTGCATCGGGAGGAACGAGTACCACCGGCGCAGGCCCAGCCGGGAGGTGAAGGTGGTCGCCGCGGCGAGGTGCAGGCGGCGATCGACCGTGATCGGATGATGCACGGTGCCCACGACCGGGATCCGGTACGGGCGCAGGGCTGCCCGCAGCGCCAGCAGGCCGTATCCCAGCCCCTGGTTGTCATGGACGATGTCGAACGGCGGCCGACCCCCGGATGCCCTGGGGCGCAGGGCTTGGCAGGCACGCAGGCTGAAGGCGAGCGGCTCGGAGAACTGGCCGGTCCGCATCATGGCGAACTCGACGACGTCCGGCAGGCCGTGGAACTCGGCCAGTCCGGGCCACCGGAACGGGTCGGAGTCCCGGTAGAGATCAAGGCTGGGCAGTTCGGTGAGGCCGACACCCTCCTCAAGCACCGGGTACGGCGGCCCGCTMACCACCTGGACGCGGTGCCMCAGGGCGACCAGTTCGCGGGACAGATGTCGGACGTACACACCCTGGCCACCRCAGGTGGGYAGACTCCGGTACGACAACAACGCAATCCGCAACTGTGYGCCCTCCGTCCGTCTCGGGCCATGTCCTGGTTCCTCGACGTCGAGGGTGGCGCCGCTTCCTGGCACATTAGGATATTGAGTGCCGATCTTCACTGAAATGGGCCGACACTGTGTCCTGGCCGTGTGCCCWGCGTCACATTAGGACTCTTCGTCGTGAGTCCAAGATCTGCGGCAACGAGGGAGACTYGCCCATCCAGAGGGTTTTGTGTCCGCTTTATCCCGCAGGCGCGGGGATCTTCCCGGATCACCGGTGGACGGTTTATGCAGCCGGGAGTCGTCCCTGTGGCGTTGCCCGCGACCTCGCGCAGCACGTCGGCCCGGGCCCGCTCTCAGACCTCGCCRCCACCGACGGCCCGACCATCCCACCGGGCACGGCGAGCGCCGAAGGCGCAACACGGGGGGTCAGGGGGCTTGGCCCCTCGGCCAGCATAACGGGCACGGCGAAGCCGCCCAGAGGGCGGCGATCATGATTGGCTAGCGCGTGGACCTAGGTGGACTTGAACCACCGACCTCTTCCTTATCAGGGAAGCGCTCTAACCGACTGAGCTATAGGTCCGTGCTGCGAGTCCAAGAATACAGGACGGCGGCGCAGGAGCGGGACCGCCGCCGTCCCTCCAAGCTACTGATCACTCAGAGTCAGCTCGACGCCGCCGATCATCTCGGCGCAGAGGTTGTAGAGCAGGGCACCGAGCGTGGACAGCGCGGTCATGAGGATGACGTTGATCGCCCCGATGAGCAAGCTGATCTGCATTGCCCGGCCGAACGACAGYCATCCTCGGATGTCGGTGCTGCTGCTGTCGGTCAGGGTATCGGCCGCGTCGGAGACGCTGTCGAACACGCCGATCKAGTTCAGGACGAACCACAGCAYGGCRATCGCGACGAGCAGAACCACAAAGACGCAGAGGGAGAACGCGAAGCTGACCCGGGTCACCGTGAGGGGATTGACCTTGGACAGCTTGAGCTTGGCCCGCCGGCCCTGACCGGGCGGGCGGGCGGAACCGGACGAGCCGGGACCGGACCGGCCAGGGGAGTGACCGGCACCCGCCCGCTCAGCGGAGACCGGCTCGAACTGGTCGTCGAGCGCACCGGGGGAGGTCGTGGTCACGCTGTTCAGAGCACCCGTCGTCGTGGTGGTACCCGCGGACTCCGGCGCCGCGAGCGGCCGGTCGTAGGCCGCCGTGGGGCCGGCACCGCCGGACCTCCCCCCCGCCGGACCCGGCGGGGCGGGGCGTACCGGATCGGGGGCGGGCATGCGCTCGGGCGCGGCACGGTTCCTGTCGGGCTTCGTGGTACGGCTCCTCGTCATGCTGGGCGGGCGGACCAGGGAGATCGTGTCGGTCTCCCGTGGCCGCTCGGCCGGGGGCTCCACGCGAACTGCCGGCCCCCCTGGCGTGGCTCGACCGGGTCCGGGTGGCGCCAGGCCGAGGGACTTCGCCGGCGACGATACGGCGGCCGGGCCGAGTTTCCGGGTAGCCGAGCCCGCCTCGTCGGAGTGGGTTCCAGCGGCCCCGGTACGAGCCGACCCGGATGGGGACACCGACGACGTTCCGCTGGCACGTCCCGTGGAGGTGCCAGCCGAGGACCCTGCGCCCGACACACCCGACGCGCCCGCGGAAGAGGTGGACAAGGACCGCGAGGACAAGGGGGACTTCGCCCCGTCGGGGACCGATCCGGAGCGGGACGCCGCCGAACCCGCCGCACCCGAACCCGAACCCGCCGAACCCGACGCCGACGAGCCGGGTTCAGCCGAATGGGCTTTTGACGACCCGGCCTTCGACGACCCAGTCGAACCCGTCGGCCCCCCGGCGGAGGACTGCGGCGGGTCCGCCGCGCCTCCGGCCGGGCCGCGGCCGCCCTCCCGCTCATCCACGGGCCGACCGGACCGCCCGGGCCGCTGGAAGAACGGATTACCGGACTCGGGCCCATCGCCGGCCGCGGGCACCTTCACCGTCTCGCTGCCGGCGTCCTCCCCACGGCCGTCCCGCAGCGACAACGAGCGGCCCGCGGCGTCCGCCGCGCGTCCCGACGCCGGGCCGGCGCCGGCCCGGCGGCCGGCTTCCGAATCACGCCCGGCGGAATCGGAAACACCAGCGGAACCCGCGGAATCCGGGCCCGCGGAATCCGGGCCGGAGGAGCTCGCGCCTCTGGCCGCGCCGCCAGCACCGGAGGAACCAACGGAAGCGGGTCTCACCGTGGACCGTGGGCCGGCCCCGTCCCCCCCGCTCGGCCGGCGGGACTGCTCGGTGGCACGCGATCCCTCCGCCCCGGCGGCCGAGGAGGGGCCGCGGTAGACCGCCGACCGGGCTGGCCGGTCTTCCTGACTGTCACTCACGGACTCTCCCGGTTCAGTCCTGACGGTGTGCACGGGTCCCGCGCACACCCGTCCCCTCGGGCGGCGTCGTTCTCGGCGTGGGTGGCCACGACCACGAGATCGTCAACCTCTCGGGGGCTCGCTCTCAGCTTTCCTGGGGCCCGGCGTCGATACGAGCGTCGGTGTCCTCCGCATCAGCATTACGTGCGACTCCGACAACCTGCACCCCGGACTCCAGATCGATGAGCCGGACTCCCATGGTCTGCCGCTGCGCCCGCCGTACATCCTTGGCAACGGTCCGCAATACGCCCCCGTTGGAGGCGATGGCGTAGAGCTGGTCGTCGGGATCGACGACGAGTGCCCCCACCAGACCACCGCGAGTCGAGACGATCTTAGCGGTCAGCACGCCCTTGCCACCACGGCCCTRCACCGGGTACTCGGCCAGCGGCGTCCGCTTCGCGTATCCACCGGAGGTGGCGACGAGCAGATCCGCCGTCGTACCCGGCACGACGACGTCCATGGACAGCAGTTCGTCCTCGGCATCGAACCGCATACCGATCACACCCGAGGTCGCCCGGCCCATCGGCCGCAGCTGCTCGTCGTCGGCRTGGAACCGGATCGACTGGGCGTTACGGCTGACCAGGAGCAGATCGTCGCCGGGCGCCACGAGCCGGGCGGCGATCAGCTCGTCGTCGTCGCRCAGATTGATCGCCACCAGGCCACCGGCCCGGTTCGAGTCGAAGTCATGCAGCGCGGTCTTCTTGCACAGCCCGCGCTTGGTCGCCAGGACCAGGTAGGGGGCGGCCTCGTAGTCCTTGACCGCGATGACCTCGGCGATCCGCTCGTCCTGCCCGAAGGCCAGGATGTTCGCGACGTGCTGACCCTTGGCCGACCTGGCCTGCTCGGGCAGCTCGTGCGCCTTCGCCCGGTACACCCGGCCCTTGTTCGTGAAAAACAGCAGCCAGTGGTGGGTGGTCGTGACGAAGAAGTGCTCGACGATGTCGTCCTCGCGCAGCGCCGCGCCCTGCACGCCCTTGCCGCCGCGGCGCTGCGAGCGGTAGAGGTCAGTCTTGGTGCGCTTGGCGTAGCCACCGCGGGTGACGGTGACGACCACATCCTCCTGGGCGATCAGGTCCTCGATGGACATGTCGCCCTCGAACGGGACGAGACGGGTCCGCCGCTCGTCGCCGAACTTCTCGACGACCTCGGCGAGCTCCTCGCCGATGATCTGCCGCTGCCGGGTCGGCGAGGCCAGGATCGCCTCCAGATCGGAGATCTTCGCGCGAAGTTCGGCCGCCTCGTCGATGATCCGCTGACGTTCCAGGGCGGCGAGCCGGCGCAGCTGCATGTCGAGGATGGCGGTGGCCTGGATCTCCGACAGCGAGAAGCGTTCCATCAGCTGGCCGCGGGCCACGTCCGCCGACTCGGCGTTGCGGATGAGGTTGATGACCTCGTCGAGGTGATCCAGCGCGATCAGCAGACCGTCCAAGACGTGCAGCCGCTCGCGGGCCTTGCGCAGCTGATAGCGGGTCCGGCGGACGATGACGTCGATCTGGTGCTCGACGTAGTAGCGGACCATCTGGTCCAGGCGCAGGGTACGCGGCACGCCGTCGACGATYGCCAGCATGTTGACGCCGAAGGTGTCCTGGAGCTGGGTGTGCTTGTAGAGGTTGTTGAGCACGACCTTGGCGACGGCGTCGCGCTTGAGGTCGATGACCAGCCGCTGGCCGATGCGCGCCGAGGTCTCGTCCCGGACGTCGGCGATACCGGTGACCCTGTTGTCCCGGACCAGTTCGGCGATCTTCTCGGCGAGGTTGTCCGGGTTCACCTGGTAGGGCAGCTCGGTGACGACGAGCTGGGTGCGGCCCTTGTTCTCCTCGACGTTCACCACCGCCCGCATCCGGATGCTGCCGCGGCCGGTACGGTAGGCCTCCTCGATGCCGTTACGGCCGACGATGAGCCCCGAGGTCGGGAAGTCCGGACCCTTGATCAGGCCGATCAGCGCCTCAAGCAGCTCGGAGTCGCTCGCGTCCGGGTGGTCGAGCGCCCACCGCACRCCCTTCGCGACCTCGCGCAGGTTGTGCGGCGGGATGTTCGTCGCCATGCCAACCGCGATGCCGCCGGCGCCGTTGACGAGCAGGTTCGGGAACCGGCTGGGCAGAACAAGCGGCTCCTGCGAACGCCCGTCGTAGTTCGGGGCGAAGTCGACCGTCTCCTGGTCGATGTCACGCAACATCTCCATCGCCAAGGGCGCCATCCGCGCCTCGGTGTACCGCATGGCGGCGGGYGGATCGTTGCCGGGCGAGCCGAAGTTGCCGTTCCCGTCGACCAGCGGGTAGCGCAACGACCAGCCCTGCGCGAGCCGGACGAGGGTGTCGTAGATCGCCGTGTCGCCATGGGGGTGGTAGTTACCCATGACGTCCCCGACCACGCGGGAGCACTTGAAGTATCCGCGGTCGGGGCGGTAGCCGCCGTCGTACATGGCGTAGAGGACCCGGCGGTGGACGGGCTTGAGCCCGTCGCGTACCTCCGGCAGCGCACGGCCGACGATGACCGACATGGCGTAGTCGAGATACGACCGCTGCATCTCGACTTCGATGCCGATGGGCTCGATGCGGTCGCCGGGGGGAGGAGGTAGGACGTCGACCACGGGGTCCTTCCAGGGCAGTGGGAGCAGTCGTCAGGGCGTCAGGGCGGGACGGGCGCCCCGGGCAACGGGGCCGGGTGGACCCGACGGCGGGCGGGATCCGGAGCCCTCCGTTCGCCGGGCCGGACCGTCGGGATCGCCGCGCCCGGAYCGACCTGAGGGGTCACCCGACGACCGGTCCGAGGCACGCGACACGGCCGGGTCAGATGTCCAGGAAACGCACGTCCTTGGCATTACGTTGGATGAAGCTGCGACGCGCGTCGACATCCTCACCCATGAGCACGGAGAACAACTCGTCGGCGACCGCCGCGTCGTCGAGCRTGACCTGCAGCAGGATGCGCCGGTCCGGGTCCATGGTGGTGTCCCACAGCTCGGTGGYGTTCATCTCGCCGAGACCCTTGAAGCGCTGGATGGCATCCTTGGGCAGCTTGCGCCCGGACTCCACCCCGCGGGCGACCAGCCCGTCGCGCTCCCGATCGGAGTAGGCGTACTCCCAGTCCTCCCTACCCCATTTGATCTTGTAGAGCGGCGGCTGCGCCAGAAACACGTGACCGGCCTCGACCAGCGGGCGCATGAACCGGAACAGCAGCGTCAGCAGCAGGGTCCGGATGTGCTGGCCGTCGACGTCGGCGTCCGCCATCAGAACGATCTTGTGGTAGCGCAGTTTCGCGATGTCGAAATCGTCGTGGATGYCGGTACCCAGCGCCTGGATGAGGGCCTGGACCTCGGTGTTCTTCAGAACGCGGTCGATGCGGGCCTTCTCGACGTTGAGGATCTTTCCTCGCAGCGGGAGGATCGCCTGGAACTTCGAGTCTCGACCACCCTTGGCCGACCCACCCGCCGAGTCACCCTCGACGATGTACAGCTCGCACCGCTCGGGRTCGGTGTACTGGCAGTCGGCGAGCTTGCCCGGCAGGCCGGTGCCGCCGAGCAGACCCTTGCGCCGGGTCAGATCGMGGGCCTGACGGGCGGCAATGCGGGCCCGCTGGGCGTCGAGCGCCTTGCTGACGATGGCCCGAGCCTCGGTGCGGTTGACCTCGAACCAGTCCTTGAGCGCTGAGTRGCACATCTCCTGGACGAACTTCTTGGCCTCGGTGTTGCCGAGCTTGGTCTTGGTSTGGCCCTCGAACTGCGGCTGCGCGAGCTTCACCGAGATGATCGCGGTAAGGCCCTCCCGGATGTCGTCGCCGGRGAGCCGCTCGTCGCTGTTCTTGGCCCCCGCCTTCACCGGCTTGAGCAGGTTCTGGTCCTTGGCGTAGGCGTTGACGGCGCTGGTCAGCGCGGCCCGGAAGCCCTCCTCGTGGGTGCCGCCCTCGTGGGTGTTGATGGTGTTCGCGAAGGTGTAGACCGACTCGGTGTAGCCGCCGTTCCACTGCATCGCGAGCTCGGCCTCGATGCCCACGCCCTTCGACTCCAGCGAGATYACGCTGCGGTGGATGGTGTCCTTCGTGGCGTTGAGGTGACCGACGAAGTCGACCAGGCCGTTGGCGTACTTGTAGGTGACCGCCACGCGTTCCTCGTCACGCTCGTCGACGAGCGTGATCGACAGCMCCTTGTTCAGGAAGGCCATCTCCTGCRGGCGGCGGGAGAGCGTCTCGTACTTGTACTGGGTGGTCTCGAAGATCGTCGGATCCGCCCAGAAGGTGACCGACGTCCCGGTCCTGCGGGTGGTACCGGTCTTGGCCAGCGGCTTGTCCGGGCGGGTCGCCACGTACGGCTGGAACCAGACGTGCCCATCCAGGTGGATCTCCACGTCGAGCCGGGTGGACAGCGCGTTGACCACGCTGACGCCGACTCCGTGCAGCCCGCCGGACACCGCGTACGATTTGCCGTCGAACTTCCCGCCGGCGTGCAGGGTGGTCAGCACGACCTCGACGGCGGGCCGCTTCTCGGTGGGATGCATGCCGACGGGAATGCCACGGCCGTTGTCGGTGACCCGCACCCCGCCGTCGGCAAGCAGCGTCACGGTGATGGTGTCGCAGTAACCGGCGAGCGCCTCGTCCACCGCGTTGTCCACGACCTCGTAGACGAGATGATGCAGTCCACGCTCTCCAGTGGAGCCGATGTACATGCCCGGACGCTTGCGGACCGCGTCAAGACCTTCGAGAACCYTGATCGAACTTGCATCGTAGGCCACGCGGCGGGTCCCCTCGTTCTGGGCGGAAGTATCCACCAGTCTACCCGGCAACCCGCCATAGCGGACGCAGGGAGCCCCCTGGCGTCTGCGCAGCGCCACGCACATGGGGATGGCCAACCCCCCCTACCGGACCGACTCCCCCGACCGCCTTGGCGCGCCTCCACGACTGTCACCGACACCGCGAYCCCGCGGAGCCATCATGATCGCCCCAGCCGCACCGACGGATACCACAGGCACAATCMAGGCGCCAAGGGGCACCGAGAGCACCGGGAGCACCGGGGTGTCAGGCGGGCAGCAGCCGAACGGCCGGCCTCAGCCATAGGTGTCGCGGGGCCCTCGACCGCCGGTTCGGATGGACCCGTGCCGCCAGGACGGCGCCGTCGGGCCACGCACGACGATCCGGCGGACCACGTGTGGACCKAGCTCCCGGTGCAGGATGCCGAGGAGCTGCCGGGACAGCATGCGCAGCTGGGTCGCCCAGGCCGTCGACTCCGCGACAAGTTCCAGGTCTCCGTCGCGCAGGGACACCGGGGTGCAGTGGTCGGCGATGTCCGGCCCGACGATGGCATCCCATCGGGCCAGGACGTTCGCGTCGCTCGCCTGAGCCTTCCAGCCACGGGCCGCCAGCAGCCGGTTGATCGCCGTCCCGAAACCGACCGGTTCGCGCCATTCCCGGCCGGGCGGGGCGATGCCCGGCATCCGCGGTCGGCGGGGCACCTGGTCGTCCGACGGGTCGGCCCGCCGGGCACCGAGGCGGGTCCGAGAGCCCGGGCCCCACGGGCCGCCCGTCCCGGTGGCGCCGGTGGAGGCGTCCTCATCGGCCCACGTGCCGCCGTCGGCACCCGGCATCCCGCCACCGCGACCAGTGCCGGGCCCGGCCGGACCGGGCCCGGTCGGGTGGCGGGCGGTGTGGCCGGCGCCCCACCGTCCCCGCCCACGCTCCCGCGCGTCCCGTTTGACCTGGGCGAGAATCTCCCGAGCCAGGTCCGCTCCGTGGGCTGCGGTGCCGTCCGGCCCCTCGGTCTTCCCGCGGCGCCCGGCCCCTCCCCGGGACCGCCCGGATGCGGTGGATCCGGGCACGGTGGATCCGGGCACGGTGGGATGGTCCCGGGGGTCCGGGCGCTCAGTGGGCATGCTGGACCTCTCCTCCGGCGACGGCGTACCGCACCCCGGTCAGCTCTGTGGGAACGTCGGTTTCGACCGCGGCTGTGACCAGCACCTGCTCCGCGGAGGCGACGAGTTCCGCGAGCCGACCGCGGCGGCGCGTGTCCAATTCGGCGAAGACGTCGTCCAGGAGCAGGACCGGCTCGCGGTCATCGGCACGCAGCAGGTCGAACGAGGCCAGCTTGAGCGCGAGGGCGAGGGACCAGGACTCGCCGTGACTCGCGTAGCCACGGGCCGGGAGCCCGTTGATCGACAAGAGCAGATCGTCGCGGTGCGGACCGACCAGCGTCATCCCCCGTTCGACCTCCCGTGGCCGGGCGGCCTCCAGATCGGCGCGGATCGCCTCCGCCAGCATGGTCCGATCCGGTGCCGCCGGATCCGGCCGACCCGCGCCCGGCTGCTCTGGCTGGCCCGGTGGACCGGGTGGACCGGACGCATGCAAGATGTCCGGGAGGGTGACGCTGGAACGGTAGTCCAGCGCGGTAGCGGACTCGGCGCCGGCGACGGCCTCGTACGCCGCGGCCACGGCCGGCCGCAACGCGTCGACGAGTGCCAACCGCGCGGCCAGCACCTCGGCGCCATGCGCGGCCAGATACCCGTCCCAGACATCGAGGGTGCGCAGATCTCCCTGCCCCCCAGCTCGCCGGGCCGTCCCGGCGGTGYGTAGCAGGGTCGATCGTTGTTTGAGGACCCGGTCGTAGTCGGCGAGGACCGCGGCCATCCTTGGGGTCCGGGCGATCAGCAGCTCGTCGAGGAACTGACGACGCTGCGCCGGATCCCCCTTCACCAGGGCYAGGTCCTCCGGGGCGAACAGCACGGTGCACAGCAGACCGACGATGTCACGCGGCCGGGCGACGGGAGCCCGGTTCAACCGGGCCCGGTTCGCCTTTCCCGGAACGATCTCGATCTCCACCAGCGCGGCCCGGTCACCCCGGACGATCCTGGCGCGGATGACCGCCCGAGACGCGCCGTCACGGACCAGCGGGGCGTCCCCGGCGACCCGGTGGCTGGCCAACGTGGCGACATAGCTGATCGCCTCGATCACGTTGGTCTTCCCCTGGCCGTTACCACCCACRAAGGTGGCCACTCCCGGACCCAGAGTCAGGTCAAGGGCCGGGTAGGAACGGAAGTCGACGAGGGACAGGTGCGTGAGGTGCACGTCACCCGTGCAGGCGGATCGGCATCAGCAGGTACCGGTAGTCGGGGACCTCGCCGTCGTCGTCGGCCTTCCCGGTCAGGATCGCCGGCTTGTTCGCCGCCACCGCCGGGTCCTCCGCGCTGGCGAAACCGATCCGTACGACGTCCGACTCCAGCGCCCCGAGTGCGTCKAGCAGGTACGACGGGTTGAACGCCACGGACAGCTCCGGTCCGTCGTAGGTCACCGGGAGGGTCTCCGTCGCCTGCGCCTCACCGCCCGYCCCGGCCTCCAGCACGAGGTGGTCCGGGGAGAACGTCAGCTGCACCGGTGCGGTCTTCGCGGCGACCAGCGCCACCCGTTTGACGGCCTCCTGCAACGGGGCGATCTCCAGCTGCGCGATCAACGGCGAACTGTCAGGCAACAGCTTGCGGTAGGGCGGGAAGCTTCCGTCGAGCAACCGGGTCGTCGTCTGCCGGGTCGAGCCGGCGAAACCGGCCAGCGTCTCGCCGGAGGGGCCGGTCCCGAGCGCGATGGATACCTCCACCCCCGAACCCGACAACGACTTCGCGGTGTCGAGCAGGGTGCGGGCCGGCACGAGAGCGACAGTGACCGGTGTGGGCGGGGGGTCGTCCACACCGGTCACGCCGTCCTCATCGGGCCCGGCGGCTGTCTCCGACGGCCGCCACTTCAACGTCCGCACGGCGAGCCGGTAACGGTCGGTCGCGGCGAGGGTGAGAGTGTCCCCCTCGATCTCGATACGGACCCCGGTGAGGACCGGCAGCGTGTCGTCACGACCGGCCGCGATCGCCACCTGTGAGACCGCCGCGGCGAACGCGGATCCCTCGATGTGCCCCGTGATCGGGGGCATGGCCGGAAGGGCGGGATAGTCGTCCACCGGCAGCATCGGCAACGCGAACCGAGCATTGCCACAAGTGATCACCAGGCGGGTGCCGTCGATGCCCAGATCGACCGGTGYCGCGGGCAGCGCCCRGGTGATCTCCGCGAGCAGTTTGCCGTTGACGAGCCCGCGCCCCTCCTCCGACACGGTCGCGTGCACCGTGCACTGGGCGRCCACCTCGTAGTCGTACGCGGCGATCTTGAGTATCGGTCCGGTCGCGTCGAGGAGCAGGCCCGAGAGCACCTGCAACTGGGTGGTCGGCCGGCTCGGCAACGTGCGTGCGGTCCAGGCGACCGCTTCGGTGAATTCGTCCCGTTCCACCCGGAACTTCATGGTTAGGCCTCCTGTCGTTCCCTCCGGTTGTTCGGAGTCACCCCGCAGGGAACACCGACCAGCATCTCAGAGTGCCAGCAGGCGCCRACGAGCGGTCGGCCGTGYCCCGGGCGCTTGCCCGGGGCCGAGTCGYGGCACGTAGGGCTCTCGGAGCCGCGCTCGAGCCGTTGTCCACACCCCCTAGTACTAAGAGCTTTTGATCATTCTTAGAAAGATCTAGTTGGTCGTAGTAGTAGGGGGTGTGGATACTGGGGATAACCTCTGTTTCTGCAGGTCAGAGGGGTTGTTGGCCGGTGCAAATCTTGTGGGTGGATCTGTGCATGCGCGCAGTGGTTATCCCCAGGCCCGATCTGCGTCCACAAGGACCACGTTGTCCCTCCACAGGCCATCCCCGAGTTGTCCACAGGCTGTCCACTGCCACTCCACCGTTCCGACCGCAGGCTGTCCACAACGTTTTCCACAAGCTGTGGGCGGAACCACCCCGTGGGCTCGGTGAGGTCGTCCCCGGTTGTCCCCAGCCGTCCGTGGTTGTCCGGGGTCGTTTGGGGAAGTCCTGCCCCGCGGCGTCCGGTTCCTGCGCCACGTGTGACACCCGGCGAGGCGTCACACCCCACCTTCGGGCGRCAGCCACMGGTCCGCGGGACGTTCCGGCCGGGGGGAGGTAGGAGGAACCGTGCTGCCCGGCGGTGGTGCTGCCCGGCGGTGGTGGGCGGCGGTGGTGGGCRGCGGTGGTGGGCRGCGGTGGTGGGCGGCGGTGGTGGGCGGCGGTGGACAGTGGGCAGTGGCGCTAGGCCTGCCGGGCCTGCAGACGGATGCGGTTTGTCAGTTCGGTGACCTGGTTGTAGATCGCGCGCCGTTCCGCCATCAGACCGCGGATCTTGCGATCGGCATGCATGACCGTCGTATGATCCCGACCCCCGAAGTGCTGGCCGATCTTCGGTAGCGACAGGTCGGTCAGCTCCCGGCACAGGTACATCGCGATCTGACGGGCGGTGACCAGCACGCGGCTACGTGAGGTGCCGCACAGGTCCTCCATCGAGACGCCGAAGTACGCCGCCGTCGCGTTCATGATGGCGGCGGCCGTGATGTCGGGATTGCCGGMATCGGGGATGAGATCACGCAGCACGATCTCGGCGAGCGTGCGGTCGACGTGGGACTTGTTCAAGCTCGCGAAGGCCGCGACCCGGATCAGCGCCCCCTCCAGCTCACGGATGTTGCGCTCGATGTGCGTGGCGATGTACTCGAGGACATCCGGGGGTACCGGCAGGCGCTCCGTAGCCGCCTTCTTCGACAGGATGGCGATGCGCGTCTCGAGGTCGGGCGGGGTGATGTCGGTCATCAGCCCCCACTCGAAGCGGCTGCGCAGCCGGTCCTCCAGGGCCGAGAGTTGCTTGGGCGAGCGGTCGGAGCTGATCACGATCTGCTTCTCGCCGTCGTGCAGGACGTTGAAGGTGTGGAAGAACTCCTCCTGCGTCCGTTCCTTGTTCTCCAGGAACTGGATGTCGTCAACGAGCAGGACATCGATGTCACGGTAGCGCCGCTGGAACGCCTGCTGGCGGTCGTCCCGGATCGAGTTGATGAAGTCGTTGGTGAACTCCTCGGAGCTCACG
Organism: Frankia sp. CgMI4; assembly: GCF_001756285.1. Classification (NCBI taxonomy): domain Bacteria; kingdom Bacillati; phylum Actinomycetota; class Actinomycetes; order Frankiales; family Frankiaceae; genus Frankia; species Frankia sp. CgMI4. Next base: position 36,976 of record NZ_MAQZ01000059.1, on the reverse strand, counting down.
TACTTCACCCGCATGTTCGGGTAGAGCTTGAGTGCGTAGTGACCGATCGCGTGCAGAAGGTGAGTCTTGCCGAGCCCGGAGTCCCCGTAGATGAAAAGCGGGTTGTAGGCCTTCGCGGGTGCCTCGGCGACGRCCACCGCTGCCGCGTGGGGGAACCGGTTGCTGTCGCCGATGACGAACGTCTCGAAAATGTAGCGGGGGTTCAGCCGGGCCTRGGCCGGTTCGGTCTCGTGCGGCGCCGCATCGCGTCCGAGACCCGCGCTGACCCGTACCGGTGGTGTTCCCTCGGTGGCGTCGGGGAAGGGCAGTTCGCCGTTCACCAGTGCCGCCGGCGCCGGCGGCACTGGTGCCGGTGCCGGCGCCGGCACCGGCACCGCCGACGAGCCCGGGCTCGTCGGCGGCACCGGGGCTGCGGCGGCGCCGGTCGATCCTGATCCGGTACCCGCGTTCAACGCCGAACCGGAGGCGGGGCCCGAGCCCTGGCCGGGTGTGGTGTCGCCCCTGGCATCCACCGGCCGTACGATCCGGATCGGTCCGCTCATTGGTTCCGGATCGGGCAGGTGTTCGACGGTGACCGCGACCCTGATCTCCCGCCCATAGGCTGTGGACAACGCTGTGGACAAGAAGGGGCGCAGGCGCGAGTCGAGGAGATCCTTGGTGAACTCGTTCGGCGCGGCCAGCAGAGCCGTGTCCTGGACGAGCCCGAGGGGGCGGGTCAGCCGCAGCCAGGCACGCTGCTGGGCGGACAGCGTGCCGTCGGCGACCCCGGCGACGGCCTGGCTCCACACCGCGGCCAGGTCCGGGTCACCCGAAGGCTCGTCCCCGAACGGCAGACCGGCGACGGAGTCGGCGCGGAGGTTGGACACGGGGGCTCCTCGGGCAGTTCGGTACGGTTTGCGGGTGGTGCTGCTCCCCGCGTGCTGGAGGTGCGCCGCGGCTGATGCGGCTGGTGATGTGGTCCCCGGCCACCGAGCGACCGAGGGGCCTCGTCGCGATGGTTCTCCACATCGTCGTCCACAACCTGTGCATGGACACGACACGGCATGCGGCGTGGCGCAACCGGCTCGTTCCCGGGGATGAACCTGTATTAGTGAGGTCATTCGAATCCGCTTCAGGTCCCCCCGTTCCGCCCTGGCCCCTCCGCCGACCGCCCTCTCCACAGGCGTTTTCCACAGGTCAGGGTGCACCGAGCCGGTCGTTCTCACCGAACGCGGGCATACCTGACGCCGTCTGGTGCCCGCCCCGAGTGAGACGTTGCCACCAGGATCGTAAGGCGCGGCCCGAGCCGCCGTGCCGGGGCCGGAACGTATCCGCGGTGGCCGCGCCGCGTCCCTGCCCCATCGTCGGCGGCACCGAGGGCCCGCCACGGCAGTGTGGCATTCCACGGCCGCCGGACGGATGCCGGCCCGCCGCGGCCGCGGTGCGCTCGCACCTTGACCTCCGGTGTGGTGCCGTCGTGTCCGGGTTGCCCTGGCGGCGACCGGGTGATGACCGAATGATGGTGGTGCGGCCAGCGGCGGCCGGCGGGCCCGGAGCCGCCGGCCGCCGAAGGCCCCCTGCCCGGCAGCGATCCCTCGCCGCCGGACCGTCCGAGGCACCGCCCTGTGTAGGCTAGGCCGAACCGCGGTGTTAGACCGCTTCGTTTGTCGTGGGATCTGCTTGTCAGGACCGTGTGGTGCGGCCCACTCTCCCTCGGCGGCGAAGATCACCGCCCGCGTCCATCTTGCAGACGGAGTTCTCACGTGAGTAAGCGCACCTTCCAGCCGAACAACCGTCGGCGGGCCCGCACGCACGGGTTCCGACTGCGCATGCGGACTCGCGCGGGCCGCGYGATCCTGTCCGCCCGCCGTCGTAAGGGCCGCAGCGAGCTCTCCGCCTGACGGCGGGTTCCCGCTGGTCCTGCTGGTACCCCCGCCGGTCATGCTTCCTGAGGGCTCTCGCGTCCGAACCCGGGACGAACATGCCCGGGTGGGGACCATGGGTCGGCGAACCCGATCCGGTCCGCTTGTTGTCCACAGCCTGTGGACAACAAGCGACGATCCGGCGCGGGCCGGCTTCGTGGTCGGCCGCCGGGTGGGGAAGGCGGTCGTGCGTAACAGGGTGCGGCGCCGGTTGCGGGAACAGGTACGGGTTCGGCTGGACACGCTCGCGCCAGGGACGATGCTGGTCGTGCGTGCGCTGCCCGATGCGGCGACGGCGAGCTCCGCGGAGCTCGGCCGTGCGCTGGACACCGCGCTCACCAGGGTGGCCCGGCCGGCGGGTGCCAGGCGCCCGGATGGGCGTGGACGATGACCGCCGGGACGGTGCTGGTCGTGCTGCTGGCCACGGCGGCCGTCGTCGACCTCCTGCTGGCCTCCCGGATGGTGTGGCGCCGCCTGCCGCGGGTCGCCCGCAACGCCGACGGCGCGGTACGCGGTCCCCTATCCTGGACCTTTGCCGGGCTCGTGCGGCTCTACCGAGCCGGCTGGTCGGCCCGCAACGCCGGCCTGTGCCGGTTCGAGCCATCCTGTAGCGCCTACGCGCTGGCCGCGGTGCGGCGCCACGGGGGTGTGCGTGGCGGTGTCCTCGCCGTCGCCCGGTTGCTGCGCTGCCAACCGCTCGCGGCAGGCGGCTACGACCCCGTGCCGGGAACGGATCCGGGTCCGGGAATCGTTCGGAGACCCAGGGGCGCGACGGCCGACCCCGGCGGGCCTCCCGACGGTCGGAGCGCGGGCGATCCGGCCGTCGCCGTACCGCCCGTCCACAGGCATGGTCCCCCGTCTCCCAGTCAGGGGATGCGGGCCGAGATCGTCGGTTCCGGTCGTGGACCGTGGGTGTGAGGAGTCAGACCGTTGTTGGATCCCCTATACCACCTCGCGGCGAACGCGATCGTCTTCTTTCACCGGGGATTTGCGCCGATCTTTGGTGCTGACAGTTTCTTCTCCTGGGCCTTTTCGGTCGTCCTGCTGGTCGTCTGCGTCCGTATTCTGATCTTCCCGCTGTTCGTCAAGCAGGTGAAGTCGCAGCGGACGATGCAGATGATGCAGCCCCGGATCAAGGAGATCCGGGAGAAGCATGGGCACGACAAACCCCGCATGCAGCAGGAGATGATGGCGCTGCAGCGGGAGCACGGAAACCCGCTCCTCGGYTGCCTCCCGATCTTCCTCCAGATCCCGCTGTTCATCTCGCTGTTCCACGTGTTCACCCACCTGGCGCCGATGAACGAGGGTCCGAACCACTCGCTGGTCTGGCGTCCCCGGGTCGGGCTCTCCRCAGACCAGGTGGAGCAGATCGCCTCGGCCAAGGTGTTCGGCATCTCGCTGGCGAGCAAGTTCACCTCCGATGGCGATTTCTCGCACTTCCTCGGCGTCGACAGCACGCACGTCAGGATTCTCGCGATCGTCCTGATCGTGCTGATGGGTCTTACGACCTTCCTCACGCAGCGCCAGATCATGGCCCGCACCGGGCCGCTCGACCCGCAGCAGGCGATGGTGCAGAAGGCGCTGCTCTATGGCTCCCCGCTGATGCTCGCCTTCTTTGGTTTCCGTTTCCCGATCGCTGTGCTGCTGTACTGGCTCACCACCAACCTGTGGAGCATGGGCCAGCAGTTCTTCATTATGAAGAAGATGYCGCCGATCAAGCCCGCGGATGCGAACGGCCGGCTGCCCGGTGCCCGTCCGGCCGCCGGCGGTGCCGTCACCCCCGCTCGGCCGGCTCCCGGTGTCCGAGCCGGGGCGAAGTCGAAGAACCGCCCCCGGTCCGCCTCGGTGACCCCGACCAAGGGCGGCGATTCCGGTGCCGCGGCGGCCGGTCGGACGTCCTCGACGGCTCCCCCCGGCACCCGGTCCCGTAACGGCACCTCGACCGCGAGCCGTACCACGACGACCCCGAAAGCGGCGACGACCCCGAAGAGCGGTAAGGCGGGGGCGCCGGGCGGTCCCGGGGCCAACGGCGTCTCGGGCGGTGGCGTCTCGGGCGGTGGCGTCTCGGACAACGGCGTCTCGGACAACGGCGTCGCCGCTACCACGGCCGCATCCACGGGGCGCAGCGCGGAGGCGAAGACCAGCGCGGYGGGCCGCAGGAACGCCCCGGGCAAGAATGCCGGGCAGAGCGCGGCGAGCGGGCCGACGGCGCCCTCCGACGGGGAGAGCACGCCCCGGCCGGCACCCGTACCCGCCGGAGTGCGGCGCCAGGTCGGCGGCTCCCGACCCGCGAAACGGCGCGGCAAGAGCAAGCGGCCCGGTGGGCGGCGTTGATCCGGGAGACGCCGTTCCCGACCGACCGGCAGGCAGGCTGCCGACCCGATTTCGTCATCGAGTGGCGGCATCCCGTAATCTCTGCTCCGCTGTCCCCGTTCCCCTGGAGAGTCGCTGATGACCGGTTCGGCACCTGAACTGGCTGTGGATGGAGCCGGAGCCTCCGACGAGCACGCTTCCTCGGACGAGACMGCCGGCACGGAGGATCGGCGTCTGTCCGATCTCGAGTTGGAAGGCGAGATCGCCGCCGACTACATCGAGGGTCTGCTCGACATCGTCGACATGGACGGTGACCTCGACCTCGACGTCGAGAGCGGCCGCGCCGTCGTCGCCGTGGTGGGCGAGGGGCTGGACAAGCTCATCGGGGCGGGCGGCGAGACGCTGGAGGCGTTGCAGGAACTGACCAGGCTCGCGGTGCTCCAGAAGACGGGCACCCGCAGCCGTCTCATGCTCGACGTCGGCGGCCATCGCGCCCGGCGGCGGGTCGAGCTACGCAAGATCGCGATCGCCGCGGCGTCGCGTGCCATCACGCGCGGTGAGCCGGAGAAGCTGGCTCCCATGACGCCGTTCGAGCGCAAGGTGGTGCACGACACCGTCGCCGGGATCGACGGCGTGCACAGCGAGTCCGAGGGCGAGGAACCCGGCCGCCGGGTAGTCATCCTTCTCGGCTGACCGGCGCCGACCGATGGCGGRTCGGCGCCGGCCGACGCGTTCCCTCGTGCTGGCCGCCGCCGTGGGTGTCGGCTTGGCGGCCGTGCTCGGCGTTCTGCATGCCTATCTGACCAGACCCTTCTGGTACGACGAGATCTGGCGCGCCCACTTCGTCAGCGAACCGGCGTCCTCGTTCTGGCCGGAGCTGACCGTCGCCAACACCCCCTCGGCGCTGGGTTGGTTCGGCCTGACCCGGGTGGCCGGCGAGCTCCTCGGCTGGCACAGCTGGTCGCTCCGGCTTCCCGGGTATCTTGCCGTGCCCTTGCTCGGCGCCGCGATCGTCCTGCTCACCCGCCGTTTCACCGGCCTGGTCGCGGCGGTGTTCGCCACGTGCTGGCTGTGCCTGAACGTGACCTTCTTGGATCTCGCGACCCAACTCAAGCCGTATTCCGTCGAGGCGCTGGCCGCTGTCTGCATCGTCCTCGCCTGGTCGACCGGATCATCTCCGCGGCCCTCGCTGTCCCCGTGGCCTGCACCTGTCACCGGCGGGTTCTCCCGTGCCCGGCTCCTGCGACGCACCGCGGCGGGCCTGTTGGCCCTGACCGCCGTGCCCGGGATCTTTCTGGTGCTGCCGTTGGCGACCGCGGAGGTATGGCGCGGTCCGGCGCGGCGCTGGCGACTGGTGGAATGCCTGCCCGCGGTCGCCATCAGCGTGGCACACACCGTGTTCTTCATCGGGCACCAGTCCAGTCAGCGTCGCGGCKACTACTGGGATCGCCAGTTCATTGCCGGTCGTGGGCCGGTCGAGGCCGTACGCTTCATCGTCGATCAGATGCGAGCCTTCATTACCGGTATGCCGCCCGGCATCGACCGGTTCGACCCGAGCCTCATCCATGCGACGGTGCCCGGGGGACCGGTTGTCTCGGTGCTGCTCGCCGTGGCGGTGTCGATCGCCGGCCTGACCGGCGTCCTCGTGCTGGCGCGACGACCGGACGGCAGGCTGCTCCTCACCGCGCTCGGCGGAGCCCAGGTGCTGATGCTGGGAGCGAGCGCCGCGCGGTACTGGCCGTTCGGGCYGACCCGGACCAACCTCTTCGTCGTGCCACTGATCGTCGTTGTGATCGTGGTGGGCACCCGGCGGCTGGTGGCCCTGTTCGTGGCGGCGGTGCGACCTCGTATCCCCGCCGCCGGGCCTCAGCCGGCCGTACCGGCACCGATGGCCGCGACCCCGACCCTCCCTACCGGAGGAACCGTAACCAAGCGGTCACGATTGGATGTTTCCGGTGTCTCGCCGACGTCGAGCGCCAGCGCGAACACGATTTCTCMGACCGCCGTGCTGCCGTTGGCCGGCCTCGCAATGATCATCTTGCTTGGTGTCCCGCTCCTGGGAACCTCGCTGTCGGGAAGCGGGCAGCTCTGGGATCATCGGCACCGGACTCGTGGCCTCGATCGGATGGTCGACGCGGCCATCGCGGCCCGGCAGCTGCACCGCCCGGGAGACCTGGTGGTGGTCGGGGGTCGCCTCGCCCGGCCTGGCTGGCTGTACGCGATGGAGGCGAGTGACGACCCGGCGCGTGAGCCGGCAGCTCTCCCCAGCGCCGGCGCCGGGCGGGTACCGGCCCGGGTACCACGGCAGGACACGATCTTCTTCGGCGCTGCGGGTACCTCCCTGGTCGGCGAGCTGGCGAACCGCCGGGTCCCGCCGACCCGGCTGCTCGTCTTCCTCTTCGACGCGGAGCGCCCGGCGCTCGCGCCCGACCTGGCCGCGCTGCCCCGGGCGGGGTGGTGCGCCGGCCGTGGCTGGCAGTTCCCCCTCACCGGAACGCTGACCGTCTTCGATCGCTGCGCCGGCGCCGCCCCGCGACTCGATCGGCCGCGGCGGACCGTGGTGTCCTACCGGACGACCTGACATCCGTCCCCGGGCCGGAACCGTGCCTCCCGCGGGGGGGGGGGGTGGCGGCGGGAGCATGTCGAGGCCGGCGGGGATGCTTGTCGGGTGCGCGGTCTTCTGACTTCCTCGTCCTGTCCAGCCTTCTGGTCCTGTCCGGCCTTCTCGTCCTGTCCGGCCGGGTCCACGGATCCGGTCTTCCACCCACCCGCTGCCGGCGGTCACCTGGTGATGCCCACGGTCCCAACCCGGCTCGGCTCGATGCTGTGGCCGGTCGAGGTGACGCAGGCGGCCCGGCCGGCGCGGGCTGGTCGCACGGCACGGCGGAGGATCCGGCCATGACGGGTCTCCCGGATGCCCCCGAGGTGCCCCCCGTCGCGGTGGAGATTTTCGGCACGCGGACCGAATCCGCGGCGCGCTACGTCGAGTTGCTGGCGACCGACGGGGTCGAACGCGGGCTGATCGGTCCGCGTGAGACTGACCGGCTCTGGGACCGCCACGTACTCAACTGCGCGGTCCTGGCCGACGTGGTCCCGGTGCAGGCCGATGTCGTGGACGTCGGCAGCGGCGCGGGGCTGCCGGGTATCCCGCTGGCGCTCGCCCGCCCGGATCTGCGGGTGGTGCTGCTMGAGCCGATGGAACGCCGGTGCCGATTCCTGCACGAGGTTGTGGCGACCATAGGCCTGGAGGACCAGATTTCTGTGGTACGTGGCCGCGCGCCAGATGCCGGAATCGGCCCGGACGGTCGTAGATTCGGGATAGCCGTAGCCCGCGCGGTCGCTCCCCTGGAGCGGCTGGGCGCAATCCTCTTTCCGATGCTACGACCAGGTGGTGTCATGCTGGCGATGCGCGGTTCACGGATCCTGGAGGAACTGCAGGAMGCGCGCAGCGGTCTCGGAACTCAGGGTTGGCATCCCGTGGATGTCGTGAGGTGCGGGGAGGGGCGGGTGGAGGAACCCGCCCGTGTCCTCCGGGCCGTACGTTCATCCCAGCGCACCCGGGCCGAGAGCAGGGGAGGGCGCGGCGACGGTGAGCGGCACGATGGCAGACAGGTCAGACGGACGTCACGGGATTCACCCCGATCACGGGAGGTCGGTCGTGACCAGCCGACACGTGGACAGTCTCGTTCCACGTGAAACAGCGTCGGCGGGCCAGGGTGGGACCAGGAGTGGGGGCTTGCGGGGCTATGACTCCGCGCTCCCCGCACTGGACCTGCTCGATCCCTCGACCCCGATCGGAGCGGCGGCGGCAGCAGCAGTGGAAGCACTGGCGGTAGAACGACGACAACCATTCCCTCGCCCCACCCGGCGGCGCATCATCTCGGTCGCCAACCAGAAGGGCGGTGTGGGGAAGACGACGACGACGGTCAACCTGGCGGCGGCGCTGGCATCTCATGGCTCCCGGGTCCTGGTGATCGATCTTGACCCGCAGGGYAATGCCTCGACGGCGCTCGGCGTCAACCATCACTCCGGGGTCCCCTCGATCTACGAGBTTCTGGTGGGGGATCGGCCCCTCGACGAGGTCATCGTGAAGTCCGCCGAGGCGTCGGGGCTGTTCTGCGCGCCCGCAACGATCGATCTTGCCGGCGCGGAGATCGAGCTGGTGTCGCTGGTGGCGCGGGAGAATCGGCTTCGGYGGGCCATCGCGAGCATGCAACGGGACGTCGACTATGTTTTCATCGACTGCCCGCCCTCTCTTGGGCTGCTGACCGTCAACGCMCTCGTGGCCGCCCGTGAGCTGCTCATCCCGATCCAGTGCGAGTACTACGCGCTGGAGGGCCTCGGCATGTTGCTGCGCAACGTGGAACTGGTGCAGGCGCACCTGAACCAGGAGCTGCGTCTGTCGACCATCCTGCTCACGATGTACGACTCCCGGACCAGACTGGCCGACCAGGTCGTCCATGAGGTCAAGGAACACTTCGGGGACCGGGTGCTGTCCACTACCATCCMCCGGAACGTGCGTCTGGCGGAGGCGCCGAGCTATGGGCAGTCCGCGCTGACGTACGATCCGACGTCGCGCGGCTCGCTGTCCTATCTGGCCGCGGCGCGCGAACTCGCGGAACGGGGTCGGGACTCGAATGGAGCGGCGTGATGAGTGCTCGGCGCAGTGGTCTGGGGYGAGGGCTGGGGGCACTCATCCCGGTTGCTCCTCCTCCCCTCGACGGTCAGGYGGGCACCGCCTCGGCTGACTACGCTGACTACGCCGACTACGCCGACTACGCCAGTGGCTACGGCGGCCGGGGGACGAATCGCGGCTCCGGCGACGGCACCGGGCCGCTGCCCGTACACGGGGYGACCTTCCGCGAGATCCCCGTCGAGTCGGTCAGCCCGAACCCGCGCCAGCCCAGGACTCACTTCGATGAGGACGCCCTCGAAGAGCTGGCGGCGAGCCTCCGCGAGGTCGGGCTGCTCCAGCCGATCGTGGTACGCGAGGTGGCCCCCGAGCGCTACGAGCTCGTCATGGGTGAACGCCGGTGGCGTGCATCGAAGATCGCCAAGCTTCCCCGGATTCCCGCCATCGTGCGGGAGACCGCGGACGACGCCATGCTGCGCGACGCGCTGCTGGAGAACCTCCACCGCCAGCAGCTCAACCCGCTGGAGGAGGCTGCGGCGTACGAACAGCTGCTCCGCGACTTCGGGGCGACGCACGAGGAACTGGCCAGTCGGCTCGGGCGGTCCCGGTCGCATGTCACCAACATGATCCGGCTGCTCGGGCTCTCGCCCGCGGTACAAAGGCGGGTGGCGGCCGGCGTGCTGTCGGCGGGTCATGCCCGCGCGCTGCTCTCGCTACAGGATCCGGACGCCCAGGACCGGCTCGCCACCCGCATCGTCGCGGAAGGTCTCTCGGTGCGGGCCGTCGAGGAGATCGTGGCACTGGACGACGAGGCCCCGCGTAAGCGGGCGTCGCGGGCACCAGGGGCYGCCTCACCGGCCCTGGTGAGGCTCGCCGACCGCCTCTCGGATCGCTTCGAGACCCGCGTGAAGGTGGACATGGGCCGCAGTAAGGGGAAGATCACGGTCGAGTTCGCCTCGATCGAGGATCTGGAGCGGATCGTCGCCGTGATGTCGCCGTCGGCCTCGGTCGACGGCTTGTTGGACTAGGCGTCCGGCTCGGGGTTCGCTCGGGGCTCTCTGGGCTTCTTGAGCCGGACGCGGATCGCGCGGTCCCAGGGCTGTGCCGGACTCCCCCGGGTGGCCGCGCGCATGTCTGCCGATTGCCCGCCGAGTGCCGGGCCATCGCCGTGCTCAGGGCAGATCGCCGTGCTCAGGGCAGATCGCCGTGCTCAGGGCAGATCGCCGTGCTCAGGGCAGATCGCCGTGCTCAGGGCAGATCGCCGTTCTCAGGCCAGATTGCCGGCCTGGCTGACCTTGCGCAGCATGCCCTCCGGCGTCATCGATCCCAGCAGACGTTCCAGGGCGACCTCGACGTCCTCTCGCCAGCTCACCGCGTTCTTCACCTCTAGCCGCAGCCGCGGCCATCGATGATGGGGCCGGACCGTCTTGAAACCGACCGCGAGGAGATAGTCGGCGGGCAGGATGCAGCGGGTACCCGAGTTCTGGAGGTCACCGAACGCTTCCACCGCCTTGAAGCCGCGGCGGATGACGTCCTTGGCGACGGACTGGACGAGGATCCGCCCCAGCCCCTGTCCGRTGAACTCATTGACGATCGACGCTGTCATGAGCAGCACCGCGTCCGGTGAGACCGGGCTGGTGGGAAAGGCCACCGATCGAGGCACGTAGGCCGGCGGAGCGAACATCACGAATCCGGCCGGGACGTTGTCGATATAGGCGATCTTTCCGCAACTTCCCCATTCCAGGAGAGCCAGGGAAACCCACGCCTCCTTCTCGAGGTCGGTGCCGCCGGCCTCCTCCGCGCGGCTCCGGGCCACCGGATCGAGCTCCCAGAAGACGCAGCGGCGGCAGGGTAGAGGGAGATCGTCGATGTTGTCCAGGGTGATGTTCGCGATGCGACGGCTCATCGAAAAGGCGCTCCATGGGTCGGCTACCGGGCCTCCGGCCGCCGAGGTCAACGTCGACGGATGCGGAGGCTGTCACGGAATCAGCCTAGGCTGCCGAGCATGAATCTTCCCCATCGACGCACCGGCCTCGTTTCACGTGAAACGTCAGCCTTGTCGATGGAACGCCTTGGTGGCCGGTCAGGTGCGGCTGGCGAGGCGGGGGACGTGAAGCTGGCCCGTCGGCGCGTCCTGCTCGGGTGGGAGAAAGAGTCGTTGGGCTGCGGCGAGCACCGCCTCGGCGACGGTTGCCCGGAATGCGGTGGAGCCAAGGGCCTTGGCGTCATGTTCGTTTGTCRGATATCCGAGGTCGAGCCGTACGGCCGGCATCCGGGTCCGCCGAAGCAGGCTCCAGACCTTCGGATGGGTGCGGCAGTCCAGCATGTYGGTCCGGGAGACGATCTCACGGTGGACGAGCTGGGCGAAGCGCTCACCCACGGCGGACGACCCGCGCGCGTTGCCGTAGTAGTAGGCCGACACCCCCTGGGCGCGCGGGGATGGACTRCTGTCGGCGTGCAGCGAGATCAGGAGATCCGCTTCGAGCTCGTTCGCCCGCGCGGCCCGCTCCTCCTCGCTGGGGGACTCGTCCAGGCCGTGGATGAGGTGCGCCCGCAGGCCCGAGTCGAGTAGCCGCGTGGACATCCGAGCGGCGAGGTCGGCCATGAGATCCCGTTCGCACAGGTTGCCGCGGACGATGCCCGGATCGTCGCCACCGTGGCCGGGATCGATGGCGACGACGACTCCGAGCAGCGAGGAGCCGTGGRCCAACAGCCGGACGGACTCCCGCAGCATGTCGGGCCGGCCACCAGTGACCGTGCGCTGCAGGCGTTTGAGCTCGCGCAGGGTGTGTGGCCCGCATTGGCCGTCCGGATCGAGACCCCGGTTGCGCTGGAAGTCGCGGACCGCGGACTCGGTGCGTGGCCCGAAGATCCCATCCGTGCGGCCGACGTCGAAACCCATGTTGAACAGGCGTTCCTGGAGCGCCGCCACGTCATCGCCGACAAAAGGGTACGCGGGGCTGTGGTAGAGCAGACGGTCGCCGAGCTTGTGGCGTGCCTCCTCCAAGGCACGCGCCGTGTCCGGACCGAGTATCCCGTCGGCGGACAGCCCCCGGCTCTGCTGAAAGGCGCGCAGCGCGTTGTCGAGATCTCGGTCGAACCGATCGGCCGGCTCGGCCGGCTCGGCCGGAACACCGCYGAGAGTACCGTCGACAGCCGGGACCCGCGTGCCCTGGGACGGTTCCGCGGCGGAGGTAACACCTCTATCCGGGGCGCTCTTATCCGGAGCGCTCTTACCTGGGTCACCCTTACCTGGGCCGGCCGGATCCCGGCTCTGCCGGGGCGTCACGGGAAGAAAACCAAGATAGGTCAGKGCCGCCCGAACCTCGGCAACGGCGGAACCTTGGTCTCCCAGACGCAGCAGCTTCACCGATGCATACCTTTCAGCTCGCCTGCCCAATGTGCCCCTGGCGAAACCCGGTGCCCCTGGCGAAACCCGATGGTCGGGGCCACCGCGTCGACGAATGATGCGCCGACGGCCGATTGCTGAATCTCAAGCCTAGGGCATGCCCGTGCGGTCTCGACCGGCCGCGAACCGAATCCTCCAGTATTGACCGTGCGTGACCGGGCCGCCGTGATACTCCCCCGATGCTCGTGACGGCGGGAGAAAGTTCCCGGTCCGCACGTGGTATCCGGTTGTCGTGGGCGAACCGGCGCGGACCGGTCCGGGAACGACGTCGGCCCGCCGGGATCACACCCGGCGGGCCGACGGTGGAACGACCGCGTGACGAGATCAGATGTAGACCGAGAGGTCACGCAGCAGGGCGGCCTTCGGCTTCGCGCCGACGATGCTCTTGTCGATCACGCCCTTGACGAACACAGCCATGGTCGGGATCGACATGATCTGGTAGTTCCGGGCGGTCTCCGGGTTCTYGTCGATGTTCAGCTTGACGACCCGGAGCTTCTCGCCATGCTCCTTGGCGATCTCCTCCAAGACGGGTGCGACCATCTTGCAAGGGCCRCACCACTCGGCCCAGAAGTCCACCAGGACCGGCTTGTCGCTCTCCAGCACCTCGGTCACGAAGGTGCTGTCGGTCACGGGGGTGGTGGAACCTGCCATGTTGTTCTCCCTGATGGATGATCTTTTGGTGGACGGGTAGGCGATCAACAGGCCGGTGGTGGCCCGCGGACGGCGCCCGAACGGCCTTCGGACAGCCGGGTCGGGCGGGCCTGCTCCGGCGCCGCCTGATCGRCCGCCCGGACAGATGCCCGGATCAGGCGGGTTGCGGCGTCGGGGTCACGACCCGGGGAGCCACGGTGGTCACCTCGCCCGGACCCTCCCCGGCGGCGATGAAGCGCTCCGCGTCGAGCGCGGCGGCGCAGCCCGTGCCGGCTGCGGTGATGGCCTGGCGGTAGGTGTGGTCGACCACGTCGCCACAGGCGAAGACCCCGTCCAGGTTCGTCTTCGTGGTCGGGTGCGCGACCGAGATGTAGCCGGCGTCGTCGAGGTCGAGCTGACCACGGACGAGTTCGGTACGCGGAAGGTGACCGATRGCGACGAACAGTCCGGTGACCGGAAGATCCTTCGCTTCACCGGTGACGGTGTCGCGCAGCCGGACGCCGGTGAGCTTGTCCGCGCCCAGGAGCTCGGTGACCTCGGCGTTCCACCGGAACCGGATCTTCTCGTTGGCGAAGGCCCGCTCCTGCATGATCGCGCTGGCCCGGAGTTTGTCCCGCCGGTGGATCACCGTCACCGAGCGGGCGAAGCGGGTCAGGAAGGTCGCCTCCTCCATCGCCGAGTCGCCCCCGCCAACCACCGCGATGTCCTGATCCCGGAAGAAGAAGCCGTCGCAGGTCGCACAGGCGGAGACCCCGCGGCCGAGCAACCGCTCCTCGTGCTCGACGCCGAGCATGCGGTAGGCCGAACCGGTGGCGACGATGATCGTGCKGGCGAGGTAGGTCCTGTCCTCGATCTTGACGACCTTTGGGTTCGCCGCGAGGTCGAGCTCGGTCACGTCGTCGGCCACCAGCTCGGCTCCGAACCGCTCCGCCTGCCGTCGCAGGTTCTCCATCAGCTCCGGACCCTGGATGCCGTCCGGAAACCCAGGAAAGTTCTCCACCTCGGTGGTGTTCATGAGCGCTCCGCCGGCCGATACCGCGCCCTCGAACACGAGTGGCCGTAGGTTGGCCCGGGCGGTGTAGACAGCGGCCGTGTACCCTGCCGGGCCCGAACCGACGATGACGACATCGCGTATGTCGTCATCGCCGTCGGGCTGGCTGCTGCGGCCGGTGACATCCTGGCCGTCCTCCTGGGCTGTCACACCCGCTCCTTTCACGCTACGGGATCCCTGTGAGCCGGGTGGGCCCTCGCCGGTACCTGTCGCCCCGGCTTCATCCGAGTTCCTCGTTCATCGGTCCGTCCATGGAGACGGTGTCCGACAGCGACAACCGTCTCCGCGGGCATCTGATTCCATCCGCGCCCGCCACCGGTGCGCGCCACGGCTGGGCTCCCGGCCCCGYGATGCGTCAACCACCACCTCAATGCCGCAGCGTGGACACGCTGTACCACGGCGCGGTGGAGACGGTGGTGACGCCGCAGTGGGCGTCGACGACCAGCACCCTGGCCACCGCCGGTTGCATGGGCACGGAGAGCACGATCAACAGCGCCGGCTGGTCGTTGTAGACGACGCGGTCGACAGCGAGGATTGTGCCACCCGTCTGCGCCGTCAGGCTCTGGTAGCACGGACGCAGGTCAGGGGTGTCCAGCACCGAGCGCAACCGGTCGACGTCCACCGTCGCAGGGGTCGTCGTGCGGCCGGCCGCCGCGGGCGCGGACGGCACGAGCGGCAGCGCCGCGGACCCTGGGATCCGGCCGGCCAGCAGTTCCCGGCCGTGCCGCACGACGTCCGAGGGAGCGACGCTCGTCTGCGAGAGCGTCATCACGGTAAGGGGAACGGAGCTGGCGGAGCCGTATTCGGCCACCACCGAGCCGCCGGCCGGGCCGGAGCTGTCCACGGGGTTGGACGCCGCCACCCTGTGATCGACGTTGGCGCTCCGCAGACCGTGGTACACGAAGATCGCCGCTCCGAAGGTGATGAAGGCGATGYAGACCGCCACGATGGRCACCCAGTCCCGTCGGSGGCGCGCACCCGGCGTACCTGGAGTACCCGGCGTACCTGGAGTACCCGGACGGCTCCGCGGATCCCGGTGCCAGGCCGGCTGACGGTCTGTGAGCCCAGCCCCCGCCTGACCTCGGCCGGGTCGCCTTGGCCCGTTGCCACTCGCCGCCCGCCCACCGGTGCCAGCGCCTACGGCACCGGCACGCCCCGTGTCATCCCCCGTATCGGTGTGGACGGCCTCGGTATCCCCCATGAGGGGTTCCGTGCCGGTGACCCCGGCGGCTCCCGCGGTGCCGACGAAGCCGGAGCTCGCGGGCCCCGGACCGGTCGGCGCGGCCGGGTTCCGGCCCGGTCCCGGCCGAGAGGGAGCAGGTGCGTGGGCCGCCAGCGCAGCCTGGAGGCGTTCGGCCACCTCGCCGGGCATCGTCAGGGTCGCCAGGCGGGAGAGGTCCGTACGGACCCTGCGCAGGGCGACCATCGACTCCTGGCATGAGACGYAGCCCTCGATATGCTCGCGGACGGAGCGGGGGAGCGGCTCTCCGTCCGTGAAGGCGTCCAGCAGCTCGGCGTCCGGGTGATGCCCGTGCGTGCGCAAGCGGCGACCCGCCGGGAAGGGACCGGAGGGAGCCGCCGGTTGACGTCGGTCCCCCGCAGGCTCAGTCGCCATTGCTGATCACCTCCTTCGGCAGATCCGGATGGCGTCGGCCGCGCCCGCGGGGCCGCGGCCGACGGGCCGACCTCGGGTAACGGGCTGCCGCCCCGGTGAGCCCGCCGCATCCTGGTGTCTTCCTTCTGAGACGGTGGGCGAAGCCGCCGGGTTCCCTGGCCGGGGGGATCCAGCAGGACGGCGAGCTGCGCGCGGCCGCGCGAGCGCCGGCTTTTCACCGTCCCGACCGGAACTCCCGGCAGCCCCGCCGCCTCGGCGACGGGTCCCCTGCCACGTCCACCAGCGCCACGGCGGTCCGCAACCCGGGCGTCAGCCAGTCAAGCGCCTCCTCGACGCCCAGGGGCGGGTCATGCTCGGCGACGCACTCGCCGGGATCGGCCGGATCACGAATATGGCCTTTCGGGGTAGTCGTCATGGGCAGCGTCGGGCGGGCGGTACGGCGGCGCGGTCCAGCTCGGCGTCGGGGGCGGTCACCAGGACCTCGGCGGGTGGACCGCGACTCCTACTGTCCTCCCGTCAGGACCGGAACGTGATCTCCGCGATCGACCCGCGGTACTGCCCGGCGTTCGACGGCAGCGAGGTCAGCCACAGCACCCAGTACTGCGAGGGGTTCACGTCCGACGACATCGGCAGGACCACCGTGCCGCTGGCGCCTGACTTCTGGGCGACCACGCGGTCGAAGCCGTCGAGCGAATCCGACAGCCTGTCGCCGCTGCGCAGCTCGAACGACACCGGACCCAGGCTGCCGACCGTCACGGTGACCGAGGTGGGCAGGATCTTCTGCGGAAACGCCATGCGCAGCCCGACACCCGACTTGAGGTTGCCGAACGTCGCGCTGGTGTAGTTGCTCGTCGTCCACTCCGTCGACGTGTTCCCGTCGAATGCCTTGCCGACATCCGCCGGTTTCTCGGTTTTGGGTTCACCCGCAGGTGCGAGCGGGTCGAAGGAGTCCGTGCTGCTCGGCTTGAGGATGGTTCCGGTGGGGGTTGCCGGCACCGTGGTCGAGGTGCCGGGTTTGGGGGTGTTGTTCTTTCCGCCGTCGTCACGCAGGGCGATCACGGCGACCACCGCGATCGCGACGACCACCACCAGAGCGATCCACGGCACGGCCCGTCCCAGCGACGGCCCGCCGCGGCGCTTCGGGCCGGAACCAGGCGGGTAGCGGTCGGATCCCGCCGGGTAACCGCCACCCCCGGCGGGATAGCCGCGGTCGTCGTATCCGCCGCGGTCGTCGTATCCGCCGCGGTCGTCGTATCCGCCGCGGTCGTCGTATCCGCCGCGGTCGTCGTATCCGCCGCGGCCGTAGCCGGTCCCGCCAGCGCGCGACCCGCGGGGGCCTTCCACCCGGGTGTCGTACCGGGCGTACCGGGCGTCCCGGGCCTGGGCGGGGCCGGGGTAGCCGGCCGTGTCGGCATAGCGGCCCTGCGCCGGGTAATTCCCCGGCGCGAGGTAGTCCGAGGAGGCGAAGGCGTCCACATCCATCGCCTCGGTGCTGGGCGGGGCGTCGCTTAGGCTCATCAACCCGGTGTCGAGCACGGCGTCCACCGGGTTGATCGACTCCAGCTCCTCGACCAGGTCGGCCGCCGTGGTGATGGGCGCTCCGACCCGGTCGTCGCCGAGGGTGGCCATGGTGATGGCGTCGAGATCACGCGGAACTGACGAGGCGATCTGTCGGGGAGTCCGCAGCCGGCCGCCCGAGGTGGGTGCGGTGGGCAGACCGTGGTCCCCGCCAAGGGGCCAGTAACCGGTGAGCCCGGCATACAGCAGGCCACCGAGCGCCCGGACGTCGGCCGCGGCGATCAGGTCGGGATTCACCGCCGTGGCGTCGGAGCCGCCGCCCGCGCGGTCGGCCGTGCCTGGGCCGGAACCGTCGTCCCCGCCGATCCCACTCTGGTCGGGCTGCCTGCCGTGCCCGTCGAGCTCCGTCGCGGGGAGGGAACCGTCGAGTTCCGCGAGCACCCCGCCGATCTCCAGGTCGATGACCTTGACGGTGCCGTGGCTGGAGACGATGACGTCACCGGGGTTCAGGTCACCGTGATGGATGCCGCGCTCGTGTGCCGCGGCGATGACTCGGGCYGCTGCGAGCACCACGGCGCCGGCCTGCTCCGGGCGTAGCGGCCCGTCGGTGGAAAGCTGACGCAGCGTTTTGCCGTCCACCCATTCCGAGACGACGTAGGAGATGCGTCGGGACTCGGCCGTGGTAGTGGTGGCGTCGTAGGTCGAGGCGGCCCCGGGATGCACCAGCCGACCGGAGTTGATCGCCGCGGTGAGAAGCCGACGGGCCGCCTGCTCCTGCGCCGGATCCGTGACCGGCCCGCCGCCGCCCGCGGACGCGGGGCCGTGCTCGACGATGCGCACCGCCACCGGTCGGGCRAGCACCTTGTCGTCGCCTCGCCAGAGGGTGACGGGCCCACGGGTCGTCAATGCGGAGAGTAGACGGTAGCGGCGGTCGAGCACGGACTCGGCGAGGATGGCGGTGCCGGAGGGCGGCGTCGCACCCCGGACTCCGGGCGCGTTCGGGTTCACGTCGTTATCGACGTCCCCGGCCTGCGGTCGGTTGCTTCCGTCGACCACAGCGCCTCCGTCGTCCACGGGCCCGGCGTCCATAATCCGCCGTCGGCTTCCCTACCTCACCCGGGCAGGGGTTCCGCCCAGCGTGCCGCCACCGTAGGCGGACACCCGGGTACCCTCCGTCGCTCTGACCAGCCGCCTCGATGAACGAAGCGACGAGCGGGAGGCTGCGCCTGGTTCACCGGCGACGTTGGGTGGGGCCCGCGCACAGCGTGTCCAGTGTACGAGGAGGTCAGGAGGATCTCGCGAATGTCTTGGGACAACCCGCCCATGTGTACCGACTGTGACGATCGGCGAGCCGATTCTTCCGGTGACGTGCGAGGATGCCCCGAGAGCAACGACGACGAGGATCTTCCTGGTGCCGGCGGGATCGTCTCGGCTGGCCCGTAGGTGCCATCACCGCCKGTCAGTCGCGTTGCGATGACCGTCCCGGCGGTCGGGGCAGCCGGCCRCCGAGTCGTCCGTTCACCTCCGCCAGCAGGGCGTTGATCTCGTGTATCCCCGTCCGGGTGCCGACCGCGAGGAAGAGCCCGCCTCCCACGGCCGCGGCGAGCACCACCGCGATCCCGGAACCAAGCCACCCCTCACCCACGACCGCGCGGACACCTCGGGCGAGAAGCGACGCGAGGACGGCGCCGATCCCGGCCGAGATCGCAACCCGGGTGATGACCCGCACGGTGCGATTGCCATCGATTCCCCCGAGCCGCCGGTGCAACAGGGCGCTCGTCGCAGCGAGGCCCATCAGGTAGGYGGTGGCGAAGGAGAGCGCCAGCGCGACGGCCCGGTGCTCCTCGGGCAYGACCACGGTGAGGACCAGGGCACCGATGACGTTCACCGCCACGACCCCGATGTTGACCAGGGCCGGGGTGCGACTGTCCTGGTAGGCGTAGAACACCCGTAGCTGCACCTGGAACAGAGAGAACGGCACGAGGGCCAGGGCGAAGGCGCYGAGGGTGTCGCCGATGTCCACAGCGTCGCCGTAGCCGGTCGCGCCGTGATGGAACACGGCGACGGCGATCGGCCGGCCCAGGGCGAGGATGAACAGGGCGGCGGGCACGATCGCGGTGATCGTGATCCGGGTTGCCATCGAGATGTCGGCCCGCACCAGGTCGCTGCGCCCCTGGGCGGCGTGCCCGCTCATCCTCGGCAACAGCGCGGTGATGACCGAGACGCCGATGATGGCGTACGGGAGCTGGAAGATCTGGTATCCGTACGTGTAGATCGTGTAGGCGGTCGTCGCCGTCGACAGGTTGACGATCACCAGATAGCCGGCCTGGCTGATCACGACGAACAGCAGCGTCCACCCCGCCAGCCGGGCCGTCGAGCGCAGTTCGGGATGCCGCATGTCCAACCGCGGCCGGTAGTGGAAACCGACCTTGCGCAGCGAGGGGAGCAGTGCGAGGGTCATGACGACGACGCCCAGCGTCGTCCCGGCGCAGAGCACCGTCACCTGAGTGTCGGTGATGGCCTTCGGCCCGTCCACACCCGGCGGGCGCGGCCCCGCGATGAAATAGGTGAAGCCCAGACAGGTGACGATGACCAGCAGGTTGTTCAGGATCGGGGCGAACATGGGCGCGGTGAACGACTGTCTGACGTTGAGGATCGCCCCGATCGTCGCGCCTACCCCGTAGAAGACGATCTGCGGCAGGAACCACCGCAGCATCGTGGCGGCGAGCGCCCGCTCGTCGGAGCCGGCGTGCAGGTAGAGACTGATGATCCACGGGGCGATCAGCATGCCCACTGCCACGACGGCCCCGAGGCCGAGGATCATGAGTGTGAGCAGCGACGACGCGAACGCGTCCCCCCCGTCGGGATCCTCCTTCGCGGTGCGGACCATGACCGGCACCACGACGCTCGTGAGGACGCCGCCGAGGAGCAGGTCGTAGAGGATGTTCGGCGTGGTGTTGGCGACGTTGTAGGCCTGGCTCACCGCACCGGTCCCGATCGCCGCGGCGATCGCGACGGTCCGCAGGAACCCGGATGCCCGGGAGACGATCGTGCCGATCGCCATGGTTCCACTGGCCCGGCCGAGGCCGGGCCCGGCCTCGGCCGGGCTGCCGGCCTGCATGGTTGCGCTGCCGCGCCGCGCCGTTGTGCTGTCGCGCCGCGCCGTTGTGCTGTCGCGCCGCGCCGTTGTGCTGCCGTGCGGCGCCGTGCCGGTGTCTCGTCGGGCCGGTTCGGGGGGGATGCGGCGGACGTTGCTGCGAGGAAGTGCCACCGTCGGCCTGGGCTCGCTCAAGGACGGCCGACGGCGCTCGTCGCCGTCCCGACGGGAACGGTCGGCTCGGGTGCGTCGCTCCGGACGCGCCGCAGGCTCTGGGCGGTCTGGGGTGTCCCGCCATGAGGATCGTCCGATGGGGATGACAGGGCCGACCCCGGGCGGGGTCGGCAGCCGGCTCGTCCGCCCGTCGTCCAGCGGCGGGGTGCCGCGTTGCGATCGTTCCGGTATGCGTGGCCCCGGCGGGGGACCTCCTTCCGACGGAGGCGGCACATGGGGAGGCGGCGGTGGTGGGCCCGACGTGGCGGGAAGCTTCCGGGTCTGCTCGCCGGCGGTCATGCGCGGAGCGCCGGGAGCGGGGAGGCGGTCTGCGGATCGCGGATACCGCTCGTCGCGGGAGCTCGCGGGATCGTCATGGCGCGGGTCCGGGTGGCGCGGGCCGTCATAGCGCGCGCCGTCATGGCGCGGGTCCGGGTGGCGCGGGTCCGGGTGGCGCGGGCCGTCATGGCGCGGGTCCGGGTGGCGCGGGCCGTCATAGCGCGCGCCGTCATGGCGCGGGTCCGGGTGGCGCGGGTCCGGGTGGCGCGGGCCGTCATGGCGCGGGTCCGGGTGGCGCGGGCCGTCATAGCGCGCGCCGTCGTACCGTGGGTCGCCCTGCCGCCGGTCTTCATGGCGTGGCGCGTCGAACCGTGGCGCGTCGAACCGTGGCGCGTCGAACCGTGGCGCGCCACGGCGTCCGTCCGGGTCGACAGGATGGTCCCGTTCCGGATGGTCCCGTTCGGAGTGCCGGGGCCGGCGCGCRAGTCCCCGGTCCGGATCTGGCTGCTCCGGACGGGTCTGCCAGGGATAACCGGGATACGACTGGTCCGGGGGGAACCGGGCCGGGCGTTCGGCCGCCGGGTAGCCGTCCTCGTCGCAGTACCCGACATCGGGTGGGTCCCGGTCCGACGGTCCACCGCCGGTACCGCGATCACGCCGGGGGTCGGTAGCACCCCTGCGATGCCGGGCCCCAGGCCGGCCCTCCTCCTCGACCGGCGTCATGGGCCGCTCCGTCGCCGTCGGAAGGGAGCTGTGGYCGCCGAGTCGCCGGTGTCCTCCTGGCTGTCGAGGCCGTGGCGAAGGGTGTCTCGGTCCTGGTCGTCATAGCGCCGGACGRCCGTCCGTACCACCGGCGTCGTCGTAGTCGAGGTGGCGGCTTCGCGCTCGTCGTCGCCACTATGCCGGGTCGAGACCGAGGCGGCGGGGGTGAGCGGACCGGCGGGGGTGAGCGGACCGGCGGGGGCGACCGGATCGACCTGGTTCACCTGGTTCACCGGGTAGAGCGGGGCAGTCGGCCCGGTCATAGCCTCGTGCGGACCCGCCGGTCTACCCAGGTCGTCCTCGGCCCCACGCAGGCGGGCCCGTAGCCGTCGCGCCAGGCGGATGATGACCGCCAGGAGCAGCACGCCGATGGCACCGATGGTGATCGCGGTCGCGATGGCGCCGTAGACGGTGGATCGGACGAGAACCCGGTTCGGTGGTTCCTTGGACAGCGCCTGCCCGTCGAGGTTGAGTTTGCGGATCTCGAGGGGAAACGTTCCCGCGCCTTCGGCCTCCATCCCGATCTCGACCTGAGCCTTCTGCCCTGGGGGAAGGCGGAGTGTCTGCCGGGCTGGCGAGCGCAGCCGGGACCGGTTGGTCGAAGAGAAGGCGAGCACCACAGTGACCTCGTATTGGGTGTTGTTCTCCAAGGTGATCGGGACCAGCCCACGTTTGCTCGTCAGGTTGACGCTGCGGGAGGCCACCACCTGGATTCCGTTGCGGATCRCGGACGCCTCCCCGTCCACCTGCTGGCTCAACGACACACCGTCAACCCTGYGGTCTCCCCGCCACGCGGCGGAGGCCGCCGTGACAAGCGCGTTCTTCATCGGGTTGATGAGCTGCAGCTGGCACCTGGGACCGCGCCTGGGTGGGCACAGCACGGGGCTCAGGGCCTGCACCTCGTCGAGGACGTCCTCGACGGCGGTGAGGTAGTTGGCCGGCAGTTCGCGGGCCTGTGCCTCGGCCGGGTAGACGAGCCGGCCCGGCCGGTCGGCCGGCCGGCCCTGGCCCCCGGCACCTGCGTCGAGTCCCACCGAGATGGAGTAGCCGCTGGTGAGGGTGTCGAGTACCGACCGTGCCCAGTCGCTCGGCGGATCCCAGTCCCGGGGCAGCGCCAGGACCTGGAACCGTTGCTCGGGTCGTTCGGCGGTGATCATGCCGAGCTCGGCCCGCAGGCGTGCCAGGGCCGTCCCGAAGTCGGGACCGTCGGGCAGCCCGGTGTAGGCGGTTGCGATCCTGGTGAGYCGGCGGTCGGCCGCGAGCGCCTGGATCGGTCCGGCCGAGGTGGCGAGGCTGACGGTCGCTGACGGAGTATAGGTGATCTTCGTCGCGGGGGGTAGCAGCTGGTCATCGAGGATCACGGTCCCGACCTCCAGCTGGCGCAGTACGTCCACGGTGGTGGCGTCCGCCGACCCGTCGGCAGGGTATGCGATGGTGCCCTTCTGTAGAGGGGCACGCCCCAACAGTTGGGCCAGCACAACTTCGCCAGTCTTGACGGCGTACTTCATCGTGTCCAGCTTCCGGGCGTGGACGAGCGCGGTCAGATCGGCATCCCCGTAGGGCAGCGCGAACACCATGCCTCCGTGCTCGGCGAAGCGCACGATGTCGGAGAGAAAAAGGGCCGCATCGGCGTTCGCCTGCGCATGAACGGGCCCGCCCGGGGTGGCGTAGTCGTAGCCGCCCGGCTGCGCCATGATGGTCAGCGCCTGCACCAGGGTCGGATCGACGGCGAGCGYGACCGGCGGCGCGGCGGCGGTCAGCAGCCGGGACAGCCGGCCGCCCGGCTTCACCTCGTCCGCGAGCGCGTTGTCGGTCAGCCTGCCGTCCGAGCGCAGGCGCGGCTGATCTGCGATCGGCAGGACCGCTGCGATCGGCGTCCTCGGCTGCTGCGGATTCGGCGCCCAGACCAGGAAGGTGTAGGCCGCGCCGATCGGTGCCACGGCGCGGCCCCCGACGGAGCCGGTAATCCGTAGCTGGATCGGGTACACCCCCAGGCTCGGCGGCAGGTCCAGCGCGGCGCGATCGGTGGCGATCCGGAAGGGCACGGGCGCGGCACCCTGGGTGGGCGGGGCGGCCAGCGGCTGGGTGCCGTCGCCGTTCGCGAGGACCACCTGGCGGTAGCTGCGTGTTCTCGCCGTGGCCGGGTCATCGGTCAGGGTGGCCAGCTGCCCGCGTGAGGTCACCCTGGCGCCTATCCACAGGCTCATGGAGAGGTGGGCCAGCGGCTCCCCGACCGTGGTGATGAGCTGGCCGCTGACGGAGAGCATGGTCGAGCCCCCCGGGGTGGGGGGACTTACCTCATCCAGATCAATCGTCACCGGGTTCGGCGAACCACCGGGCCTGGCTGCCGTGTTATCCGGAGTGATAGATGGCAAATTATTCGATTTATCGGTGGATGAAGATGCGGAAGATCGTGGTGTTCTTGTAGATGAACCGTGGTGGGTAACCGGTTCGACGAGGACTCCCCCGGCCGACGCGGGGGCCGAAGCCGAAGCCGAGGCCGCGCAGACCCCGGGCACGGCCACGGCGAACAGGGCCAGCGCCGCGAGCATCGCCGCCCAACGAGGTCCACGACGGCGCCGCCCGGGTCCCTTCTCACGCATCGTCACAGCCTGTCCCGCTCATCCGAACAGCCTGTCTCACTCATCCGAAGTCTGTCGATGCGGTCGTGTGGTCATGCGGTCGTGTGGTCATGCGGTCGTAGTCAGCAGGGTGGGCACCTCGTGGATCAGGCGGCGTTCATCGGCGTACGCGAGGCTGCCGGTCACCTGGGTCAACAGCACCCACTCCGCCGCCCGGCGCAACGGCGCGCGACCGGTGGTGGAGGTCGGCGGCGGCATGGGTTGATCGTACGAGCCCCCGGCGACCAGCCGGCCCGCCTGTCYGGAACGCCGGGGTTACGGCTTGGTTCCGCTAGGCCCTCCCYGGTTGGACGCCGAGAAATCATGATCATTGTTTCGGGTCCACGTGCCGGATCACCGGCGGTGAGGCCGTAACCTGAAGGTGTGTCAGTGATCAGTCTGGACAATCCGCGAGACTCGGCCGAACGGGTGGTGAGTGAGCTGTTGAGGGTGCCGCCGGCCGCCGATGAGCTTGGCCGCGTCTTCACCGCGAACGGCTACCTCCTTCACCTCGTCGGTGGTTCGGTACGGGACGCCCTGCTCKGCAGGCCGGCATCCGCTGTGTCCGGGGCCGTACCGGCCGATCTCGACTTTGCCACGGACGCCCGCCCCGAGCGGGTTCTGGAGATCACCCGAGGATGGGCGGAGGCGACCTGGGAGGCCGGAATCGCCTTCGGCACGGTCGGGCTCGCTCGGCACGGTGTCCGGTTCGAGATCACTACCTACCGTAGCGAGGCGTACGACCGGAAGTCCCGCAATCCGGCCGTGACCTACGGCGACAGCCTGGAGGCGGACCTGTCCCGGCGGGACTTCACCGTGAATGCGATGGCGGTGTCCGTGCCCGGCCATGACTTCGTCGACCTGTTCGGCGGGATGGCAGATCTCGCCCGCGGCGTGCTGCGTACCCCCGCAAGCCCCGAGGCGTCGTTCGACGACGACCCGCTGCGCATCCTGCGGGCCGCCAGGTTCGAGGCGGCCCTGGGCCTCACCCCGGTACCCGAGCTGGTCGCGGCGATGCGCTCGCGGGCCGATCGGCTCGCGGTCGTCTCCCCCGAGCGGATCCGCGACGAACTGCGCAAGCTCATGTCGGCTCCCGACCCGGTCGCCGGTCTGGAGCGGTTGGTCGAGGTCGGGATCGCCGACATCGTGCTGCCCGAGGTGTCCGCCATGCGGATGGAGATCGACGAGCACCACCAGCACAAGGACGTCTACGCCCACACCATGACGGTGCTGCGTCAGGCGATGACCCTGGAGGAGCCGGGGGAGCCGGACGAGGTGCTGCGCTGGGCCGCGCTGCTGCATGACATCGGMAAGCCGCGGACCCGCCGGCACATGACGGGTGGGCGGGTGTCCTTCCACCACCATGAGGTCGTCGGCCGGGACATGGCCCGCCGCCGGCTCGCGGCGCTGCACTTCCCCAAGGACGTGACTGACGCGGTCTRCCGGCTTGTCTACCTGCACCTGCGCTTCCACGGATACGGGGCGGGCGAGTGGACCGACGCCGCCGTACGCCGCTACGTGCACGACGCGGGTCCTCAGCTCTCCCGGCTGCACAAGCTGGTCCGCTCGGACTGTACGACCCGCAACCGGCGCAAGGCCGCGGYGTTGTCCCGGACGTACGACTCGCTCGAGGAGCGGATCGCCGAGCTCGCCGCGCGCGAGGAGATCGCCGCGATCCGGCCGGAGCTTTCCGGGGACGACATCATGGTGCTGCTGGGGCTGCCACCGTCCCGGTTGGTGGGCCAGGCCCGGTCGCACATGCTGGAGTTCCGCTTCGAGCACGGGATCGTCGGCCGGGAGGCCGCCGAGGCCGAACTGTTCCGGTGGGCCCGGGAGCACGAGGTGCCCGTCCCCGGTGATGCGCCCGTCCCCGGTGAGCTCACGCCTCGGCKGGGGTGACGGGCCTGGGCTGACCGTCCGGGCCAGGCTGACCGTCCGGGCCAGGGCGGTCAGCCGGTCGTGCCGATCCGGGCTCGCCGATGTGACGGATGATCCGGTCTTCCGGATGGCGGTGGGCGGCCCGGTAGTACAGGATCCCGGCGAGCGCGTAGCCGGCCCCGGCTACCAGGACCACCGGAACGGACCGGCCCTCGTCCGGCAGGACCACGGCGGCCACCGCCGCGGCCGCCACGAAGGCGACATTGAACAGCAGGTCGTAGAGCGAGAAGGCGCGACCGCGGTAGGCGTCGTCGGTCTCCTCCTGCACGATGGTGTCCACGCAGATCTTGCTGGCCTGTGCGGAAAACCCGAGCAACGCTCCCGCGACGATGAACAGCGTCGAGGAGAAGGGTAGCCCGAGCGCGACCTCGACGACCCCGCCGAGTACCAGGACGAGGGCGATCCAGCTCGACTTCGGCATGCGCCGCGTGACGCGGGGAGTCGCGAGCGCGGCGCTGATCGTGCCGGCTCCACTGGCGGCGACGACGGCGGCGAGTCCCGCGAGCCCGCCTTCCGAGCCGGTGAAGTAGTTGCGATACAGCAACACCGTCATCACGAGGATCAGGCCGTAGGCGGCCCGCGAGGTGGTGAGGGCGGCGAGCGCCCGCCGGGCCGGCCCGTGGTTCACCAGATAGCGGGCGCCGTCGAGCATGTCGGCGACGACCTGGGTGGTCTGCGCCCAGGCGCCCTGCCAGGCCATCGTCTCCAGCGGACCGAAGTCGCTCCGCCCCGCCCGCGCCGCGGTGGCGGCGGCTACAAGGTAGGTGAGAGCCGCCAGAGCGGCGACGAACGCCACCGCCCCGTCCTCGCCGCCGATCAGCCCGCGCAGTCCGCTGCCGACACCGGCTCCGGCGAGCGTCGCGACGGTGCCGGAGGTGACGGACAAGGCGTTCGCCGTGACAAGCCGGTCGAGGCCGACCACGACCGGGAGCCCGGCGGACAGCGCCGCCAGCACGAAGCGGTTCATGCTCACCGAAGCCAGTGCCACCGCGTAGAAGTCGAGGCCCGTCTGGCCGGTGGCGATCAGAGCGACCAGGATGCCCATCAACAGCATCCGGACGAGTGAGCAGACCACCAGAACCCGCTGGCGGGACACGCGATCGAGCACGATGCCGGCGAAGGGTCCGATGACGCTGAACGGCAGCACAACGATCGCGAGCGACGCGGCCAGGGCCGCCGCTGAGGTCGCCCGTTCGGGAGAGAACAGCACATAGCTGACGAGGCTCGCCTGGAAGACGCCGTCGGCGGCCTGGGAGGTGAGCCTGGACGCGTAGAGCATCCGGAACCCACGATCGTGCAGCAGCTCACGAAGGTTCTCCGCCCGGGCCACGTCGTCAGCCTAGGACCAGACTGGTCGGCTCGGGGCACAAGGTCCGGCCGCCCCCCTCCGGGCGGCCGGACCTTGTGTTTCCGACCGGGTCCGCTGGCCGGCCGATCCGACGAGGAGGACCCGACGAGAAAGATGAGGACGACGAGGAATCAGCCCTCGATCAGCCCTCGTCGCGGATGAACGCCTCCACCCGGTCCCGGGYCTCGTTGTCGCGGTACTGCTCCGGCGGGGACTTCATGAAGTAGGAGGAGGCGGAGAGGACCGGGCCGCCGATGCCCCGGTCGAGTGCGATCTTGGCGCAGCGCACCGCGTCGATGACCACCCCGGCGCTGTTGGGGGAGTCCCATACCTCAAGCTTGTACTCGAGGTTCAGCGGCACGTCGCCGAAGGCACGTCCCTCGAGGCGGACATAGGCCCACTTGCGGTCGTCCAGCCAGGCGACGTAGTCCGACGGCCCGATGTGCACGTTGTCCTTGCCGAGGTCGTGGGAGACTTGGGAGGTCACGGCCTGCGTCTTGGAGATCTTCTTGGACTCCAGCCGCTCGCGTTCCAACATGTTCTTGAAGTCCATGTTGCCGCCGACGTTGAGCTGCATGGTCCGATCCAGGATCACGCCGCGGTCCTCGAAGAGCTTCGCCAGAACCCGGTGGGTGATGGTCGCGCCGACCTGTGACTTGATGTCGTCGCCGACGATCGGCACGCCTGCCGCGCGGAACTTCTCCGCCCACTCGGGCACCCCGGCAATGAACACCGGCAGGCAGTTGATGAAGGCGACGCCGGCGTCGATGGCGCACTGGGCGTAGARCTTCGCGGCGTCCTCGGAGCCGACCGGCAGGTAGCAGACGAGTACGTCGGCACGGGTCTCCCGCAGGGTTGCGACGACGTCAACCGGCGGTTCGTCCGACTCCTCGATGGTCTCCCGGTAGTAGCGGCCGAGGCCGTCGAGGGTGTGGCCGCGGCCGACGGTGACCCCGAGTGGGGGGACGTCCGCGATCTTGATGGTGTTGTTCTCGCTGGCGGCGATGGCCTCGGAGAGGTCGCGGCCGACTTTCTTCGCGTCCACGTCGAACGCGGCGACGAATGTCAGGTCCGAGACGTGGTACTCGCCCAGCCGCACGTGCATCAGCCCGGGGACCCGGGCTGACGGGTCGGCATCGCGGTAGTACTCGATCCCCTGGACCAGCGAGACAGCGCAGTTGCCTACGCCGACAATGGCGACACGTACCGAGCCCATGATGGTCTGCTCCTTAGCTGAGATCTTCGTGGAAGTGGGTCATATGGGGCACGCAGCTCCGC
Organism: Frankia sp. CgMI4; assembly: GCF_001756285.1. Taxonomy (NCBI): domain Bacteria; kingdom Bacillati; phylum Actinomycetota; class Actinomycetes; order Frankiales; family Frankiaceae; genus Frankia; species Frankia sp. CgMI4. The sequence goes on along the minus strand of NZ_MAQZ01000059.1, from coordinate 8,349 downwards.
CGCGGCATTCCCGATCATGCTGGTCGGGAACAGGGACCCGCTACGGGATGACGTTCATCGGGTGGTCGGGACCTCGCCGTCGGGGTCCTGGCCGGCTGTCCGCGGGGCCCGCCTGCTCCGGCCACGCCTGTTCACGTTCACGTTCAGGTGCGCGTCGCCGTCGGCAGGCGTGCCGCTATCCCGTGCGCGCGGGTCGTCCTGGCGGTCCGCCTGCGCCGGAGGGCTTCCCGGCCCGCTTGGGCGGGCTGGTTCGACGACGGGTACCCCCGGCTRCACGGATCCTGTGGACGGGGTTGTGGGCRAACCTGTGGATCCTGTGGACAACTGTGGTCCCTGGGTGCCGACGGGGGTGCCGGCGCGTTCGGTCTCGATCAGCTCGTTCAGCCAGCGGACCTCACGTTCGACCGATTCCAGGCCGTGGCGCTGCAACTCGAGTGTGTAGGAGTCGAAACGCTCGACGGTCCGGGTCAGGGCCGATCGAACCTTCTCCCGGCGCTCCTCGAGCCGCCCGCGGCGACCTTCGAGGATGCGGAGGCGGACAGCGGCGTCCGTCTTCGAGAAGAAGGCGAAGCGCACGCCGAACATCTCGTCTTCCCAGGACGACGGTCCGCCCTCGCCCAGCAGGTCCGCGAGCTTCTCCTTGCCCTCGCCCGTCAAGGTGTAGACGACCCGACTGCGCCCGCCGAGACGGCTCGCGGCGCCGACGTCGTCCGCGGTGACGTAGCCGGCGGACGCGAGACGACGCAGACAGGGATAGAGCGAGCCGTAGCTGAACCGGTGGAACGCGCCGAGGAGCGCCGCGAGCCGTTTGCGCAGTTCATAGCCGTGCATAGGGCTCTCGGAGAGCAGGGCGAGGACCGCCAGCTCCAGCATGATCCACCCCTTCTCGACCGTGATGCCCCGTGATGCCCCGTGATGCCCTGCCGACCGTTCCGCGGGCCGTGGTGGACCACGGCCCGCGGAACGGTCAGCTCGACATATCGGAGCGATACATCGAGGATAGACGTCGCGGGACGAGCACCGCAACCAGGAATGACCAGTCGGCGACCGGGAGATGACAGATAGGCGCCCTGCCGGTGCATCCCGACCCCTGCCGGACCATCGGTCCCGCGCGGCCAGATCCCGGTGCGGGCGGGCTCACACTGTCATCCGGATCACAGTCGGGATGTGGAGCTGGGAGACCGGTTTGGYGGCTGTGCGGACCGTCTGTGCGGACCGTCTGTCTGGAAGCCGGCTCCGGCGTACCGTTGCTGGCATGCGTCCGCGGTCGGTCATCGACTACGCGCTCGCCCGCCGGGCGACGCTGGCGGATCTCTTCGCGGGCAGGATCTCGTCGTTGGATGTCTGCGACGCGCATCCTTATCTGCTGCGGGCGGCCAGGTACCACGGTGAGCGGACCACGAAGCGATGCCCGGTCTGCCGAGGCGGCGATCCGCTCATCCATGTCACCTACGCCTACGGCGACGAGCTCGGGGAGAGCTCCGGGCGGGTTCGCACCACCAGGGAGCTCCCCGCGCTCGCGTCGAGGTACAGCGAGCTGCGGATCTATGTGGTGGAGGTGTGTCCGCCCTGTGGCTGGAACCACCTGGTCACTTCTTATGTGATCGGGACGGGGGAGCCGAGGGCGAAGAAGCAGATCCGGCGGCGGACCGCGGACCGCTGACGGCTGGTCGTCCCCGAGAGGCGCAAAGGACGCCCTGCGCGAGGGGGCGGAATTCGGCGTGAGACCCTGGTCTGCCATGTGGGTCTCATGGCAGGTCCTGGCGTCGCATCCGCCATGGGCTGACCTCGTCACAGCCTCGCCGGGTGAATGCGGCGAGTGAGCGAACATCACGTAGTCGGCCCCGGTCCGATGGTGGACCGGTGGTCGCCGGGATCGTGCACGGTCCGGGCCGAGACGGGCCGGTTCTGTAGATCCTGTGGAAATCGGACCTTCGGTGATGGTTGGGGGCGCCGGCCCGTCTCCTGCGGCGGTCCGGATACCGGGGAGTCCCGCGGCGACGGATGGAGCGGTTGGTGAGCTCTCCCTACGATCAGGGCTCTAGTCGGGGTGGTCCTGCACCTGACCGAGCATGGCCTAACCCGGACGGCCAGTCCCGGGTACCCGCGGACCGGGTACCCCCGGACCGGGTACCCCCGGACCGCGCCCGGCGGCCGGAGCAGGCCAGGCCCGGCCAGGCCCAGGGACGCCGGCTGGTGCCGCCGACGGGCCGGCCCAGCGGCGGGAGAGGGGAACGCACCGCTCTCGTGCCACCCGCGGCTCCCTCCGCCGCGGCGAGGACGAACACGCCGCCGGACGGTGGGACCGGTCGGGGTGCCGGTGCCACCGTCGGGGGGTGGGTGCCGGACCGTGGCATCGGGAAGTCCGACGCGCCCGGCCGTGAACCGTCCAGCGCTCGTCCCGGCATGCCCGTCGGCGAGGCGACCGGTCGTCGCCGAGGCGGCGGCGCGCCCTCCGGTCGGGCGACCCCCACCCGGCGGGTTCCCGGCCGTGGGTTCTCCGATCGGACCGCCTCTGACCGCGGCGTCCCCGATCGTGGGCCGGACCAACCGGCAGACCGGACAGYCGGCGAGGTCAACACCCTGTACGACACCGTCGACCAGGAAGCCCTACGACGGGTCGATGTCCGGGAACGCACCGTGGACGCCACCGTTTACCACAAGGTGATGCCGGAGCGGGACTCCCGGAATGGCCGCCGCAACGGTGTGTCGGACCGCGACCGCATGACCGAGGTGACGCCCGCTCAGCGGGTGGCCGGTCGGYGCGACCTCACCCGCGCCACCGAACTGATGGCCGTCCGGAGCCGGGCACGGGAGGGAGACGGATCGGCCGCTACCCGCCGGATGGCGGGTGGGCGACCGGGCGCGGATCGGATCGAGCCCCGCCGGACCGGTCCAGGCCGGCCCGGTCCAGGCCGGGCCGGCCCGGGCCGATCCTCCCGGGCGGAGATGGGTGTCCCGGGCGGGGCGGGAGGACCCGGGCGCCGCAACGGGAAGGCCCCCCGGCCGGGCCAGGGGCGACACGGCCCGATGTGGTGGCGACGGCGCCCGCGCTGGCTGCGCCGTCTGGTCTTCGCCAGCTTCTTCTCCGGTCTTCTCCTGTTCGCCGCCGGCATCGGCGTCATCTACGCGGCGACCCGGGTCCCGCTGCCTGCCGAGGTGAAGACGGACCAGACGTCGATCATCTTCTACGGACCGCCGGCCGGCTCGCACCAGGACAACGGTGAGGAGCTTGCCCGGATCGGCACCGTGAACCGCACCGACGTGCCGCTCGCCGAAGTGTCCGTGGACATGCAGCACGCGGTGCTCGCGGCCGAGGACAAGAACTTCTATCACGAACCCGGTATCTCTCCCAAGGGCATTGCCCGGGCGCTCTACGTGAACGTCACCGGCGGGGAGCTGCAGGGTGGTTCGACCATCACCCAGCAGTACGCCAAGAACGCGTACCTGTCGCAGGAGCGGACCTTCACCCGCAAGATGCGCGAGATCGTGCTCGCGGTGAAGCTGGGCCAGAAGTACTCCAAGGGACAGATCCTGGAGTTCTACCTGAATACGATCTACTTCGGCCGGGGCGCCTACGGTATCGAAGCGGCGGCGAAAGCCTACTTCAACACCTCGGCCGCCAAACTCACCCCCGCCCAGGGGGCGGTCATCGCGGGCCTGATCCGATCACCCAACTACCTCGACCCGGCCAAGAACCCGGGTCCGGCGGCGAACCGCTGGCACGACGTGGTCGCGACGATGGTCGCCGAGGGCTGGGCTCCGCCGGGGCTCGCCCAGCAGAGCCCCCCACCCGTGGCCGCGAAGGCGCAGGACRCCGCCGCCTCGTCCGACCAGATCGCGTACATCCGCGATCAGGTCAAACGTGAGCTTACGACCGTCGGGAAGATCACCGAGGATCAGATCAACCGCGGTGGACTGCGCATCAYGACCACGATCGACAAGGGGCGGCAGTTCAAGGCCTTCCAGGCGGTGAGCGACGTGCTGGGCCCGGCGTACRCCGCCGTGCCGGATCTGCGTACCGGGCTCACCGCGATAGAACCCGGGACCGGCAGGATCCTCGCCTGGTACRGCGGGTCGCTCTACGGCAAGGACGCACAGGGCCACGAGCAGTACGTCGACAACGTGTCAGGGGCGCAGGTGCAGTCCGCCTCCACCTTCAAGACGATCACTCTGGTCGCCGCGTTGCGTCAGAACATCAACCTCAAGTCGAMCTTCGCCGCTCCCGCCAAGATCACACTGCCGGGGAATTACGTGGTCAGCAACGACGAGGGTGAGGCGGGCGATCTCGGATACAAGAACCTCATCGAGGCGACGGCGGGCTCCATCAACACGGTGTACGYACCGCTGGGGCAGAACATCGGCGTCTCGAACATCATCAAGACCGCGCGCGACCTTGGCATCCCGGCCAGTACCCAGCTTCGCAACGAAGCGGGTATCACGCTGGGCCAGGACGACGTGCACGCGGTGGATATGACCACGGTCTACGCGACCCTCGCCGGCGCCGGAGTGCGGGCCACACCGCACATCGTGGACAAGGTGGTCGACGGCAACGGGCAGGTGATCTATTCGGGTACCCCGGATGTGAAGCAGGTCATCCCGGCCACGGTGGYCCGCGACGCCACGTACGCCCTGCAGAGCGTGTTGACGGATTCGAGTGGCACCGGAAAGCGGGCCCGGCTGGACGGYGGGCGGGAGGCCGCCGGCAAGACCGGGACGTCGACCAACTTCCGGTCGGCCTGGTTCTGCGGGTACACCAGGGAACTCGCGTCCTGCGTGAACATGTTCCGGGGCAAGGGCACCGARCAGGATGTGCTGAAGGGCATTCCCGGCGCCGAGAAGGGCGTCTACGGGGGTACCTACCCGGCCAAGGTGTGGAAGGCGTTCATGGACGCCGCGCTGACGGGGGTGCCGCCGTCGAAGTTCGATCCGCCGGCCTTCGGTGGCCTCGTGCAGGATAACGAGCCCGAGCCGACTCCCACACCCACCCCGGCGCCGAGCGCCTCATCGAGCCAGCCCGGCGATACCGGCGTCAACCTGGGCGATCTCCTGAACCCCAGTGGCAACGGCAACGGCGGTGGTCAGCAGCAGGGTGCCGGCCAGGCGGGCCGGCCGGCTCGACAGACGGGGATCTTCTCCGACCCGTTCAACTGACCGGGAGGTCGAGTTCAGTGCTGGTCATGGGCTGTCATGGGGCGAGAATGACGGGCATGGCCATGTCCCCGGCGTCCCCCGTCCGCGTCAGCCCGGCCCGGGAGGACCCGGTCGTCGCGGGGGCAAGCCAGCTCATCGGTGGGCCGCCGGGTGAGCACGCGGCCGTGCCCGACCGGCGTGGTTGGCTGACCCCGCTGCGGGTGCTGATGGCAATGGTCATCGTGGYCGGGGTCCTCGGCTACACCCAGAAGATCAGTTGCCGGGACACCCGGAACTRGACGCATGAGCACCAGTACACGGCGTTGTGCTACTCCGACATCGTCGCGTTGTACAGCCAGGAGGGGCTGGTCGACGGGAAGATCCCCTATCTGGACTACCCGACGGAATATCCGCCGTTGATCGGCGCCACCATGCAGCTCGTCGCCTGGCCGGCCGGTCTCGCGAACGGACCGCGGGCGGTCTACCGGGAGGAGAACGGCGAGCGCGTCTTCGACCATTACACGATGGACATGCGGTCGGCCGTCTTCTACGACCTCACCGCCCTGCTGTTCCTGATCGTGGCCTCGGTCGCGGTGTGCTGCACCGCGCTGGCGGCCGGATCGAGGCGGATCTGGGACGCCGCTCTGTTCGCGCTGGCGCCGACCCTCGTGCTGCATCTGCTGACGAACTGGGACATCATCGCGGTGGCGTTCGCGGCGGGCGGCCTGCTTGCCTGGTCCAGACGGGCTCCGAAGCTCGCCGGGATGCTAATCGGACTCGGCATCCTCACGAAGCTCTATCCGGCCCTGTTCCTGCTAGGGTTGGCCTTTCTCTGCCTCCGGGCCGGGAGGCTGCGCGAACTGGCCCGGACCGTCTGCGCGGCGGCGGTGACGGTGCTGGTGGTCATCGTCCCGCTATGGCTGACCGCCGGCTACTTCAACGCGGAGAACGCCCGCGTCGGCGACAGCATCTGGTCGAYCTTCTGGCGAGGTGGTGACTGGATCCGGCTGGTCGGTGGTGGTCCGGACGGGGCCMGCAACGCCATCGCCCGGTTCTTCGATCTGAACTCCGACCGCGGCGCCGACTGGGACTCGCTGGCGTTCGGCGCGACCTGGCTTGCCGGCCGCTACGACCCGGCCTGGTTCGGAGCACTGCACCTGGTGGTCTCCGCGCTCACTGCCGTCGTCCTCGTCGCGGTGGCCGCGGCCGCGATCCATCATCGGCCCGATGCGCGCCGGCTGGTCATCGCGGCGGCCGCGGCCGGCTGGGTGACGATCGTCGTCGCCCTCCCGATGATCCTGCAGGGCTTGCGGAACAACGGCCTGCCCATCTCCACGTTGAACATCATCACTGGGGCGGCCCTGCTGGTCTCGGTGGTCGCCATCGGGTTACTCACCTGGCTCGCACCGCGCCGGCCCCGTCTGCCGCAGGTGCTGTTCCTGCTCGTCGTCGCCTTCCTGCTGACCAACAAGGTCTTCTCACCCCAGTACACGATCTGGCTGCTACCGCTGGCGGCACTGGCTCGGCCCCGATGGAGGCTGTTCCTGCTGTGGCAGGTCTGCGAGGCGTGGGTGCTGTTCACCCGATTCATGCACTTCATCTACAACGACACGCAGGGTCGTCACGGCATCGACCGGGGATGGTTCGTCGGCGCGGTGGCCCTGCGCGACCTGGTGCTGCTCGTCCTGGCCGGATTCGTCGTCCGGGAGATCCTGCATCCGCATACCGACATCGTGCGGACCGGCGGAATGGCGTACCCGGGTGATCCGCGTGTCGCGGTCGGCTCCGCTGCCGTCGGCGATCCGGACGCCGTTGACGACCCTGCGGGCGGGGTGCTGGACCATGCCCCCGATGTCCGCGGCGGCCGGCCGGCGTGGGTTACGGCGGCGGCCACCGGCGAGCCGGCCGGAGGCCCGGGCGCCGGCAGCGCCGACGGGGCCGGGTCCGGCGGTGCATGATCCGATCGGGCCGGGGATGGTCCGAGCGGCCTGGGCCCGGCTGCCGGAGCCGGTCCGGGCCACGCTGCCGATCTGGTTCGGGAGCCGGGTCGCGGTCGCCCTGCTGGCGCTCGCCGCCGCGCGGGTCCTTACCTCGGCGCCGGCGCGAAACGCTCCCGGCCTGCGCACGCTCTGGGACCGGTGGGATGTCGGCCTGTTCACGAAGGTCGCCCGGTACGGTTATCTCTCCCCCGCCTACTCGGACCGGACAGAAGTCGACTTTCCCGGCCTCCCGATCGCGATGCGGATCGTCCATATTGTCGTTCCGGACTGGATTGTCGCGGGTCTGGTCGTGTCGTTCCTCGCCGGTGCGGTCGCGGTCGCCGCGCTGTGGCGGTTGGCCGCGGACGAGGTCGGCAAGTCCGCGGCGCGGTTCGCCGTCCTCAGCCTCATCTGCTTCCCCTACGCGGTGTTCCTGTTCGCCGCCTATTCGGAGGGCATCTTCCTGGGGTTCGCGACGGCGTCCTGGCTGGCGGCACGTCGCAGCCGCTGGTGGTTGGCCGGCCTGCTGGGCGCCGGGGCGGCATCCGCCAGGATCAGTGGTATTCCCTTCGGGGTCGCGTTGGCCGTGCAGTACGTCGCGAGCCGRCGCTCCGCCGGCCTCCCGGTGTTCGCCCGGCCGGCGTTGTCGCTGGGGCTTCCACCCATCCCCGTCCTCGCCTACCTGGGCTATCTCAGGATTCGCACCGGGGGCTGGGGCTCCTACACGGACGCGATGCGGGACGGCTGGCACCGAGGCCTCGACTGGCCCTGGTCGGGCTGGACCGCCACCTGGGCATCGGCCACGGATGGCAACGGTGCGTCGACCTTCGTCTGGTTCTGGCGCGGGGAACTGCTCGCGGTGGTCGTCGGGGTACTGCTGACCATCATCCTGCTGGCCRGGAGACGGTGGGGTGAGGCGACCTTCCTCGGCGTGATGACCGTGATAATGGCCTGCACGAATTATTATGCATCGGGAATCCGTGGAATTTTAGTGGCCTTTCCGTTGTATCTGATGCTCGCGCGAGCCGCCGCGCGGCAGAGCTGGGTACAGTCGGTATATCTATGTACCGGTACGCCGATCATGGCAGCCCTGGTCGTCGCCTTCACGCAGGGACAGTGGGTGGACTAGCCTTTCCCCGCATGGCGCCTTCGGCGCAATGCGGGGGCCCCTGGCATCGGGGGCCGTGCGGGGTTTCCGTCGCCTCGCCTTCGGCGAGGTTCCTGGGGGAGCCGTCGG
>NZ_MAQZ01000058.1:0-26497 GCF_001756285.1 Frankia sp. CgMI4 | reverse complement strand
ACCCGCTGGGGGGTGCTGCCGGACGGGCCGGCACCACGGCTGGGTTGCCTGCTCCACGGTGGCGCCCGGCCGGGGCGGGAGACACGGTGACCCGGCTGTGGGAGGTGCAGGCCGGCAACGTTCCAGACGTGGAGCTCCCCGGTGGCGACGGGCTGCTTCTGGCCGGGCCGGTGCTGGAGGTGGACTGTAACCGCGCTGTGCAGGTGAGGGTCCGGCCGGTGGAGGACGGGCCGTTGCTGCCCGCGGCGGTGGCGGCCACGGCACAGGACGGGGTGGCCACGGTGACGGYGCACCCCCGGACCTGCCCGCCGGGSARYACCCGGCTGGCGTTTCTGCTCGGCCGGTACATCCACGGGGACCGGGTGGCGGCCGGGGTGGACATGCCGGTGGTCACGGTCGGCTGTGCGCTGCGACCCGAAGAGTTCGGGGGGGTCGGCATCATGCCGGTGTCGCATCGGGTTCGCCTGCTGGRCGGCGGTGGCCGGTGGGTGGAACACACGATGTGGGAAGTGATGTCCCTGCCCCGGTACGCGGCCTTGACAGCGGGGGRCCGGCTGTGAACGRCACCGACCGGCCTGAGTCCGACAAGGGGTCCGGGCTTGATGAGTCCTTCGTGGCCCGGCTGGAGTTGGCGTTGACCGCCCGTATCCKAGCGGAGCATCCCGGGCGGAACGCGGACCTGATCGGGCTGGTGGTCGGCCGGACGGTGGAACTTCTCGCCGGGTCCGCCGCGCATAACATGCGGCATCCCCTCGCGGACGCCGTAGTGTATCTACTCGCGCACGGTTTGCGGGACGGGCGGTACCATCAGGTGCTKGCGGATACCCGGTTGGACCTGCCGGGTCTCACCCGTGACGTGGATGCTTTCAACCGGGAAGTCGCRCTTCTCGACAGGCTGCATGAACGGCATCGCGCCCCGGGCGGCAGGGGTGACGATGGCTCTGCGGCCACCACCCCAAGGGAGCCAGGCGGCCCGGGCGGGTAGTACCGGCCCGTTGCGGGTTCCCCRCCGGTCTTGATCCTCGTAGGCCTGCTGTGGCTGTCCGCCTGCTTCTCGGCGTGGTCGACCTGCCGCGGGCGTGCTGGTCCCGGTGACCCACAGATCTGTGACGGGTAGAGGTCCGCCTGCCTGTCACTGCGGGGAGGACCCTGCCCTGCCCCCCAACACCGGGCGGGGTCCTCCCATCCTTCGAGCGACCCCGGGCCGCGCGCTGTCGTCCCCGACTGCCGCCGGTCCCGGGGTCTTTCCCTGCCGGGTGGGGTAGGCGGCCTGTTCCGGGCGGGTTGGTGGGGTTAGGGGCAGGGGGGTTGGTAGGGGAAGGTGGGGAGGTAGCGGTGCCATTCGTCTTCGCTGAGTCGGCCGGTGGGGGTGGTGCAGGCGCGGCGGGTGAGGCTGGTGGGGTTGAGATCCCACAGGCGGGCGGTGGTGTCGTCACCGGCGGTGGCGAGCATCGTCCCGTCGAAGGCGAGGGTTTCCACGGGTCCGGTGTGGCCGGTGAGGGTGGCCAGCGGGCGGGGGGTGCGCGGGTTGGTGAGATCCCACAGGTGGGCGGTGCCGTCGGTGCTGGCGGTGGCCAGCGTCGTGCCGTCGGGGGCGAAGACGGCGGTGGTGGTCATGCCGGTTTCGGGGATGGTGGCGGCGGGCTGCGGCTGGGTGGGGGTGGTGAGGGTCCACAGGAGGGTGGTGCCGTCCTGCTGGGCGGTGGCGAGCATCGTGCCGTCGGGGCTGAAGGTGGCGTCGAAGGTGGGGCCGGGGGCGAGGGTGGCCAATGGTCGGGGGGTGCGCGGGTCGGTGACGTCCCATAGGCGGGCGGTGCCGTCAAGGCTGGCCGTCGCAAGGGTGTGGCCGTCGGGGCTGAACGCCACGTTTCCGGCGATGTAGCTGTGGGGGGTGAATGTGGCGAGGGTGGAGGTGGCGCGGGGGTCGGTGATGTCGATTAGGAGCACGGCGCCGGTGGAGGTGCTGATCGCGAGCAGGGTGCCGGCGGGGTTGAACGCGGCGCCGTAGGGGGTTCCGCCCGTGTGCAGGGTGAGGGTGTTGACCTGGTCGGGGTGGTGGGGGTCGGTGATGTTCCACAGGCGGATGGTGGTGTCGTCGCTGGTGGTGGCGAGCAGGGTGCCGGCGGGGTTGAACGCCACGTGGTTCACCCCGTCGTCGTGGCCCAGGGTGGCTACCGGCTGGTCGGGGTGGGTGGGGTTCCACAGGCGTGCGGTGTGGTCGGCGCTGCCGGTGGCGAGGGTGTGCCCGTCCGGGCTGATGGCGACGGACAGGATTTTGCCGCTGTGGCGGAACGTTGCCAGCGGGGGCAGACCTCGGGCGGCGGCGGCCAGCAGGGCGATGCGCGCGGCCGGGTCGGGGTTGAGCCGGTAGGCGGCGACGGCGAGACGGACCGCGAGATCCGGATCATCGGTGGTGGCCTGGTCGGCGAGGATCGCGGCGGCGCCGTGCCGGTCGGGGCGGTTCGCCGTGGTCGGGGTGTGCCGGGGGCGGTCCGTGATGAGCAGGACAGCGGCGGCGAGGACCACGGCGGTCGCGGTGGCGAGGATCGTGATCCGGGTTCGGCGAGCCGGCGGTATGGGCCGGGCGTAGTGCGGGGGGATTGCCGGTGGTGGTGGGGCGGGCTGCGGTCCCTGCCTGCCGTGCCGGGTGGGTGCGGCGGGGGGYGGTGTTGGGGGTTGGGTGCTGGTGAGCATCCGGTATAGCTGCTCGGCGGTCGGCCGCTGCTCGGGGGCTTTGGCCATGGCGGCGGTGACGGTGTCGTGTAGTCGGCCGTGAAGCTGGTTTAGGTGGGTGGGATGGTCGTACCGGATGCGGTGCAGGAGTAGTTCGGATGATCGGTCCCCGAAGGGGGGTTGGYCGGTCGCGGCGTAGAGGACGACACCGCCCCAGGCGAAGATGTCGGCGGCCGGATCGGGTGGGGCGCCGTCGATGTTTTCGGGGGCCGTGTAGGCGGGGGTGCCGATCTGCTCGTCGATGTGGAACATGGTCATGCCGTGGGCGCGGGCGATGCCGAAGTCGATGACGCGAGCGCCCGTGGGCGAGAGTATGACGTTCGACGGTTTGAGGTCGCGGTGGACGACTCCGGCGCCGTGGATGACCGTCAACGCCACTGCGATGTGGACCGCAACCTGTTCCAGCTCGGCGCCGCGTAACGGGCGGCGGGCGGCCTGGGCGAGGGTCGGGCCGGGCACGTAGTCGGTGACCAGGTAGGGCCGTTCGGCGTTGGGGTCGGCGTCGAGGAAGGCGGCGGTGCAGAACCGCGSCACCCGCCGGGCGGCTTCCGCTTCGTGGCGGAACCGGGCGCGAAACTCCGGGTCGGCGGCGAACTCTACGCGGATCACCTTCACGGCGACCGGATGATGGTGCGGGTCCTCGGCGAGGTAGACCACGCCCATCCCCCCGACCCCTAACCGGCCGCGCAGACGGTAGACCCCGATGTGGGTGGGGTCGTCGATACGAAGCGCCGTGGCAGGCTGGGGCATGGTCAGGGCTGGCCGGTCGGGGTCTTCGTCGGTGTCGGGCGAGGCTGGAAGCTGGCGGCGGGTGGGGGTGGGGTCATGGCGCGGCTGCGGCGCTGCGGGTCGGTGCGGGTCGTGCCCTCCTGGCCGCGTAGCTGCTGGTCTAGCTCCATCGCCAGGGCGAGCGTGACGCCTGCTTCGTGGCGGCGTTGGAACCAGTCGGCCGAGATGCCGCCGTAGTGGGCGGCGGCCTCGTCGCGGCGGGCGGTGCGTGTGGCGGCGGTACCGGACCGGCCGGGAACAAGACCGAGTAGGGCGGCGGCGGCGTCACCGCGGGGGCTGCCGAGTGCCTGCACGGCCGTGAGGATCATCCGGTGTGCGGCGAGGGCACGCCGGTGCTCGCTGAGGCCGGGGTGCGGGGGGCTGAGCATGTCCAGCATGGGCCGTGCCTCGGGATAGCTGGCAAGGTCGGCGGGATGGCGGACACCGACCTTGAAGCAGCCATCGAGCAGGGTGCGAAGCAGGYCAACGCGATCCGGTTCGTGGGGGGCCGTCATCGGCGTTCGTTCCTTCCTGTCGATGCCGACTCCGGGTCGGCTCCGCGGATACTCCGGGTTGTGTCCGTGTTTGCTCCGGGCTGAGCCCGTCCCGATGATGGCCCGTGACAGGCCGGTCACGCTGCTGGTTTGCGTGGGTGTTTGGCCGGGCTTGTGATCGCACCTCCGGGGCTGATCCGTGCACAGCGCATCCCGGGCACCGTGGATGATCCGTGTGGACTCCGGTTCCGCTCCGGGCCGGCTCCGTGTCCGCTTCCGGGGATAGTCCGTGCAGATTCCGTGGAAATACCGGGTTCAGTGCCTTTCGCGTGGCCGCTGCGGCGGGCAGAGTGAGGAACACGGAACGCGGTCCGCGTTTCCCGCCCCTCGCCTGATCTTCTCTGTGTGGAGGCTGATTTACTATGCCCCGCTACTACGTCCGCACATCCTACGGGTTTTGGCGGATAGTGGTCTTCTTCTGGGTGCTGTACCTGGGCCTGTTTCTGTTCTCCAACGTGTCTGCCCTGGTKCCTGTCGTCCTGGTCGGGATGATCGTTGCCGCGGTGTTCTGGCTGGCTTCCCGGGTGATCCGCTGATGGCACGTCCTGGCGCGGTCGACCGGCGGCATGGGCGGCTGCTTGTCGCCGCGCTGGTGCTCTGGACGGCGGGACTGTTCTTCCTGTCCCTCGCCACGTCCCTAGCTATCGCATTGATGGACCGGTCCGCGTCTACTCCCACGCCGGTGTTGGTGACCGCGGCTGACCCGTGCACMACGACCATGCAAGCGTCCTATTCCCTGTCCTTCGGCTATTCCCCGTTGCATAAGGAGATGTCATGCGCGCTATCCCGGTGAACGAATCGCTGTTGGAAAACGTCGTCGCGGTCAGCGGCGCGATGCCGGAAACGGATCTGGACGGCAAGCAGAAGGCGAACCGTGACGGCCTGCCGGTCTACGGGGTGCAGGTCGCGGTCACCTACGACGGCACCGCATCTGTGATCAAGGTGAAGGTGGCGGGTGAGGCACCGCGGGTGCAGGTCGGGATGCCGGTCACCCTGGTCGGCCTGATCGGTACGCAGTGGGCGATCGGCGAGCGGCACGGGATCTCCTGGAGCGCACAGGCGATCCGTCCGCTTCCCACCCCGAACCCGGCCCCGGCGTCGAAGAGCTGACGGTCTGCCGGGGGCGGCATCCCTGACCCGGTGCCRCCGTCCCCGGGGCTGCTCCTTGCGCCGGTTCAGTGAGGGACGGTTGTCATGGCAGTGCTGCGGGTCCGGCAGGGCCGAATCAGAAAAGATCAATTTCGGTTGGCGTTACGKCCGTCCGTCCCTGAACTGCTGCTGCGCTACGGGCTGCGCTACGTCGCCTCGTGGTGGCGGGAAGCGCTCGCCGTTGTCCTCGCGCTGCTGATCTACCGGCGGGCGGTCGATGCCCTCGGGCCGGTCGGCGGGCGGGGGCTGCTCGTCGGCCTGGTGCTCGTCGTCGCCGGAGTGCCGCGGCTGCGCGCTGCCGTTCTCGGCTGGCTGCTCGGCGGGCGGCTACGCCGACGGTGGGCGGCGGCCTGCCGGGCCTGCGGCCTGGAAACCACGAGGCACACCGTGCTGCGAACACCACGGATTCGCCGGGCCTGGCGCGGTGCGGCCGGCTGGCATCTGCGGATCACCCTCGCCCCCGGACAGTCCGTGGACGACCTCCAGCAGGCCGCACCCCGGCTGACCGCCACGTTAAAACTCCGGGAACTGCGGATCTCCCCGAACCTTGCCCGCGCCGACCGGGTCGGCGCGGTCCTGGTGCACCGGGAAGTCCTGGGCCGACCGATCCGCGCGGACCTGCTTCCCCCCGGCGATCCTGGTGATCTCGACCGGCTGCCCATCGGCGCCCGGGAAGACGGCACGGCCTGGCTGCTGCCCCTGCGCGGCTCGCATGTCCTCGTCGCCGGTGCGACCGGCGCGGGCAAAGGATCGGTGTTGTGGTCGACGATCCGGGCGTTGGCCCCGGCGATCCGTGGCGGCCTGGTTGAAATCTGGGCCTGTGATCCCAAAGGTGGCATGGAGTTAGYGTTCGGCGAGCCGCTGTTTCACCGCTTCGCGGTCGACACCCCATCGATCGCGGATCTACTCGCGGACGCGGTCCGGGTGATGAACCGGCGCACCGGCCGGCTACGCGGGGTCTCCCGGCTGCACAAACCGTCCACCGATGATCCGCTGATCATCGTCCTGGTCGACGAAATCGCCAGCCTCACCGCATATGTCGCGAACCCGAAGCTGAAAAAGCAGATCGCGGCATCCCTGTCCCTGCTGCTCTCCCAGGGACGCGCCCCCGGGGTCGTCGTGGTCGGCGCGGTCCAAGACCCCCGGAAAGAGGTACTGCCGCTACGAGACCTGTTCCCCGTGCGCATCGCGCTGCGGATGACCGAAGCCGACCAAGCCGACATGGTCCTCGGCAACGGCGCGCATGACCGCGGCGCACGGTGCGAACGCATCCCCCGCGCCCTGCCCGGTGTCGGCTACGTCCTCGTCGACGGCGACCCCACCCCCGTCCGGGTACGGGCCGGCTGGCTGGCTGACGACGACATCCGCACCATGGCCGCGCACCACACCCAACCCGCCGCGCAGCCCCCGACGCACCGCCCGGCAACCCCGCCCGTCCGACCGGCCGCGCTACCGCCCACCACCGCCGGGCAGGGCTGGACCCCCGACCTGACCGCTTTCCCCCCGCCCCCGGTAGGCCGCACCCGACCGGGGGCACCCGGCAGCGTCCAAGGCGGCGGGAAAGCCGGGGAGGAAGACGATCCGACGATCCCGCTCCGCGGCTGGCGGTCACCTCCACCCCCCGCTCTACCCCCCGCACCCCCGTCGATCGACGCGGACGACGGCAGTCCCGAAGCCGAAGCCGCCTGGCGGGCCTGGGAAGCCCACTTCCCCGGCGAACCCGGCTAAATCACCCACCGGCCAGGACCCCGGCCGCCCGGCACCCTTCCCCTTTTTCTCCTTCGTCGTGCCCCCCGGACACCGCTGCCGGCGTCGGGCGGCTCGACCCTGCCCACAAGGAGCCACCCACAGTGACACGCCCTATCGATACCGTGACCAAACCGGGTGAAGGGACGGTGGCCGGGGGCTGCACACACCCCATCCGCCTCGCTGGCCACACCGATCATGTGGACATCACGACCGGGGAGGTACGTCGGGCGTTCTCCTCAGCCGGACAGCCGGGCGGGGTGGTACACGTGCGGTGCAACAACCGGCGCGCTTCCGTCTGCCCCTCCTGCTCCAAGCTCTACCAGCGAGACGCCCGGCGGATCGTGCTGTCCGGGCTGGCCGGTGGCACGAGCGTGCCCGACACGGTCAGCGGTCATCCGGCGCTGTTCGTGACGTTGACCGCCCCGAGTTTCGGCGCGGTGCACTCCCGCCGCAGCAAAGGGAAGCGGGGCGAGGCGCGGGCGTGCCGGCCTCGGCGGGGCGAATGCCCGCATGGACGGCCGGCGGGCTGCCACGCCCGGCACCGGGACGGGGATCGGTTGCTCGGAACACCGCTGTGCCCGGACTGCTTCGACTATCCGGGCGCGGTTACGTGGAACAGTCTCGCGCCGATGCTATGGAAGGTCACCCGGGATCGAATGGAATCGGCGGTCGCGGCGGCGGCGGGGTTGACGGTGGCCGGTCTGCGCCGCGTCATACGGATCACCTGCGTGAAGGCAGCGGAAATGCAGGCCCGCGGCCTGGTCCACCTACACGCCGTCATCCGGATCGACGGGCGCGGCGAGAACCCGAATGACCTCGTGGCACCACCCGCGTGGGCGACAACAAAGCTTGTCGCCCACTGCCTGCGCACAGTCCTCGGGGAAGTGGCCATACCTGCTCCCGACCCGAACCACCCCRGCGGCGTGACCCTCGTGCGCTGGGGTGACCAGCATGACCTACGCCCCATCACCCTGGACGGACCCGCCACAAGCGGGAAGATCGCAAACTACCTCGCCAAGTACCTCACCAAGAGTGTCACCGCCGGCGGCCTGCTCGACCGGCCCGTACGTAGCCTCGGGCATCTCGCCCGCATCCCCCTCAACCCCCACGCCCGGCGGATGGTGGAAACCTGCTGGCAGCTCGGCCAGGACGAGGACTTCACCGCGGCACTCGACGAAGCCACCGGACGGCAACCCGGCCGTCTCCCCGCTCTGATCCGCTGGTCCCACGCGTTCGGCTGGGGCGGACACTGGATTTCCAAGAGCCGCCGGTACTCCACCACCTTCGGCACACTGCGCGCCGCACGCCGCACCTGGGCACGCACCATCGGCGCCGTCCTGGCAGGCCGTCCGGTCGGCGACGCCTTCAGCCGCCCCGACAACGACCCCCGCACCACCATCCTCAGCACCTGGCGCTACGCCGGACGGGGCACAACCCCCGACATCGATGCACACAGCCRGAGCGGACACGGACCCCCATCCCACCGCGCGACCCTAACCCCGACCACCCGCGGCGGAGACGACGATGCCTGAGCAGACACCCGCGCGTGCACCCCTGTGGACCGTGCACGACCTTGCCCGCTACCTCGGTGTCCCCGTCAACACCATCTACAAATGGCGCACCACCGGCGACGGACCGCCGTCCCTCAAGGTCGGGCGGCACGTCCGCTACCGCGAACAGGACGTCACGACCTGGCTGACTACCTGCGGTAACCAGACTCACGAGTAAACCTGTGCGCCCCACGCCGCCCGGCCAGCGTCCCTCGTACCGGGCGACCTGACGGGGAACATGACGTGCATCATGTTCCCCGTCAGGTCGACCCGTCCGGCCGGCGTCCGGAGACCGAGTGGAAGACGGCCGGAAACCAGCAACGACAAAGATCGAAAGACGTCGACTGATCCACTCAAAGTACGGGATAAGTACGGGATGACCTTGCAGGAAAATCGACTGCTGCGCGAGAATCGCCTGTGCTGCAAGGGTTCTGGTGGGGCGGGTGGGGCTCGAACCCACGACCGACGGATTATGAGTCCGCTGCTCTAACCGGCTGAGCTACCGCCCCCTGGATCGATCCCCCCCAGCGTCTCACAGCGTGGAGGACGTCTCACAGCGTGGAGGACATCGACGACGTACAGCCTAACGGCTACCGCCGGGTGGCATGCGTCCGCTCGTCTGGCCGCGGAGAGGAGCCCAAGAACAAGACTCACCGGAAGTGGACGACCACGGAATGCCGAGGCGGCACGGATCGACGGCGGCACGGATCGACGGCGTCCCGGATCGACGGCATTCCGGCGCCGCCGCCGTCCCRGCGACATGCCCAGGTCAGCGCCTGTCCGGCGCCGCTTGACCGCTCGATCCGGACTTGTGATGCCGAGACGACATCCCCCGGCTATGCTCACCGTGCTGATCCGCTCACGCGGCTTGTCCCGATCTGCCGCCTGCCGAAGAGCGATGAATGACCGCTGATCCCGAATCCGCCTGGCAGCGTTACACCGCCTCCGCCGAGCTTCTGTACCGCGACGACACGGCCGACGCCCTGCGCGGCCGGGACTTCGACGCCGCGTTCCTGCTCATGCGCAAATGGGACCATGTCAGCCAGGACCGCCTAGCCTCCTCCATCGAGGGGTTCAGCCAGTCCCGGATCAGCGGCCGGTCCGCACCCACTACGTCGTCGACAACAGCCGCYACACCCGCAGCAACCCCGCCGACCGGCTACCAGACCGTCGCCATCACCAACGGCTACACCCGCACCCTGCACACAGCAGGGCCCGACCACATCATCGACTCACTCACCGAACTCCTCGACCTCCTCGCCTGACAGCGAGGGCGCGGACCTCAGGCCACCTCCCAGCCGGTCAACCCAGCCGACTGTACTGTAGATGGCACCGAGGACACGAAGGCCGCTCCGGCAGGGACCGCCGGGTGTCACTATTGGTGCCTTCACAAACGGCTCATACCTCATAGCGACTCTCGGAGAGTACGGCGAGYCGGGCACCGCCCATCACGAGTGGGACTTTCGAGTCGTGTCTCGTCAAGGTTCCCAGGTAAACACCAGGATGTTCGACTGCAGCGGTGGYGCAGTTGAACACGCGTGTTGTCGCCGGAGTCGGGTGTTCGCGCCGCACCGGCCCCGGCGTAAGCTTGAAAACCGCGGATTAGCCCCGGCCAAGCGGTGCTCTGCCTGGCCGGGCTCCCCGGGAATACCCCATCCACTGCTGCTCAACGCCGAGGATTGGYCGGAAGGCGAAGAGTGCGTTCCACCGCACGCCGGCAGCCGGGCGTCCATCAACGAAGTGATCGAGGCAGAACGTTGTGCGTTGAAAGGGCCGTGCGCAATCGTGTACCCGGTCGACCTGGCGCCATGCCATGCGCGCCGTCGGGTAACTGTCGGCTGTCCGTTCACCATCTCTGACCGCGGAGGCGCAATGCTTTGTCGTCCGAGCCACCCCCGACCTGCCGTCACTCGCCCTTGGAGTGGGGCGGATGCGTGACGACCGAGACGTCTTCCGGCGGTTGACCGATCTGTTCGAGTCCGGCTCGGTGTCCTACCGGATGATCCCGCATCCGCCCGAGGGTCACACCGACGTCGCCAGCCGGCTGCGTGGCCACCCCCTCCAGCAGGCCGCCAAGTCCCTCGTGGTGCGGGTGGCAACGGGCAGGCGTTCCCGGCGCTACGTGCTCGCCGTGGTCCCCGGTGACCGTCGGGTCGACCTGAACGCGCTGGCCGACCGGTATGGCGGCCGAGAGGCCTCGTTCGCCGCCCGTGAGGTCGCCGAACGTCTGGCGGGCAGCGTCAGCGGATCCATCACCCCGTTCGTCTTCTCCCCCGAGCTGGACCTCATCGTCGACGAAGGCCTGCTTATCCACGACGAGATCTACTTCAACGCCGGACGGCTCGACCTGTCCGTCGCCCTGTCCGTCTCGGACTACCTRGTGCTGGCCCGGCCGACCGTCGCGCCCATCGCCGCCTGACGCCCTGGGCGGCCAGGAGCCAGCGCCCCGGCCCGTCGCACTCGGCACTCCTTCGTAGACCGCCGGACCTCCGGACCACCGGCGAAGGATGGGTACCGGAGCTGACCGAGATCGATCTCTGCCGCGAAGGGGGCCGAGATCTTGACCATGCCGGTGAACCCCTTTCCAGCTGGGCTCAGCGTGCCCTGGGCTCTCCTKGGCTCTCCGCGCCACGACTGTTTGCGAGGTGCGGACAGAGCCACCCGCAGTGAGCTTCTACCCAGGCGAGCACAACCGATCCCGACGATCATGCCCACCCCGCCGGTTGCCAGTTACTGATCCATAATCCTAAGTAAGGTTCACCTAAAGCAGGTTAGGCTAACCTCCGTCTCTGGTACGTTCCGTGAAGCCGGCTACGCGGCGGACCGAAAGGAATCGGACGTGTGGGGTGATGTGCTCCCGAACCTGCTCATCGGGCTGCGCGAGGGCCTCGAGGCAGGCTTGATCGTCTCGATCCTGGTCGCGACGCTCGTCCGCGCCGACGAACGCTCCCGCCTGCCGCTGGTGTGGACGGGCGTGCTCGCCGCCATCGCCCTGTCGGCGAGCTTCGGCGCCGTGCTGACATTTGCCGCCGCGTCCATGTCCACGGCGGCGCAGGAGGTGTTCAGCGGGAGCCTCAGCCTCGTAGCGGTCGGTTTCGTCACCGTTATGATCTTCTGGATGCGGCGGTCGGCCCGCGCCCTGTCCGGCGAGATCAAGGGCAAGGTCACCGCCGCGCTGGCACTCGGGCCCGGCGTGCTGATCCTGACCGCTTTCCTGGCGGTGGCCCGGGAGGGTGTGGAGACCTCCCTGTTCATCTGGACGACCACCCGCGGCGCCAGCGAGTCGGCCGGTCCGTTGATCGGCGCCGCGGCCGGGCTCCTCATCGCCGCCKGGCTGTGCGTGGGGATGTACTACCGCGCCGTGAAGATCAACCTGACCAAGTTCTTCACGTTCACCGGCATCGGGCTCATCGTCGTCGCGTCGGGTGTCGCCGGGTACGGTCTGCGCGACCTCCAGGAGGCCGGTGCCCTCCCCGGCTTCGACACGGTCCTGTTCGACCTGCGGACCACCTTCGACCCGAGTTCCTGGTACGCCAGGCTCGTCGAGGGCGTCTTCAACATCACTCCGCGGATGACGGCGCTGCAGGTCACCGGCTACCTGGCCTACCTGGTGGTGGTACTGGCCCTGTTCGTCCGCGGCACCCGCGCCCCCCAACCAGCACAGCCAGCACAGCCAGCCCAGCCAGGAGAACCGGCCGCCGTCCCCGCCGCCAAGAGTTCCGATCGCACGCCGGCCCCGACGCCCCTGACGCCCCCGCCGGCCCCGACGGGGGCGTCGGCTGGCCACCGGCTGCCGCGGTGGGCGCTGCCGGCCGCCATCGTCGCGGTGCCGGCCCTCGCCGCCGGCGCCACGATCCTCGCGCTCGGCCCGTCGTCCAGCGGCGGCAGCGGCGGGACGATCGAGGTGACCGGCGGCTCCTGCRCGGCAGGCTGGGCGGCGCCCCGGTCGGGCAGGCAGACGTTCACCGTCCACAACAGCAGCGCCCAAACGGCGGAGGTCCGCCTCATCGACCCGGCGACCGGTGCCATCCATGCGGAGATCGAACTGCTGGCGCCCGGAACCACCCGAACCCTGTCGGCCACCATCGGCGGGGGCACCTATGCCTGGGAATGCCTGCCGGACGGCGGTAAGCGGCTGCTGTCCGCGAGTCAACGGGTGGCGGGCGCGGCCAGCGGGGCCGCCTCCATCCTCCCCGTGACGGCAGAGACCATGAGCGGCCCGCTGCGCGGCTACCGCGCCTTCGTCACCGTCGGCCTGGTGACGTTGCAGGGCAGCGTCGACACGCTGCGCGCGGACGTGGAACACGGCGACCTGGACGCGGCCCGCCGGGACTGGCTGCCCGCCCACCTCGACTACGAGCGCCTGGGCGCCGCCTACGGCACCTTCGGGGACTTCGACTCCAAGATCAACGGACTGCCTGCCGGGCTGCCCGGCGGAGTGCACGACCCAGACTTCACCGGCTTCTACCGGATCGAGTACGGGCTGTGGCACGGTGAGTCGGCCGCCTCGCTGGCCGCGTCGGCGGTCGGGTTGTCCAGCGACGTAGCGGGGCTGCGGGCGGCATTCCCCACCCAGGAATTCGATCCGAACGACCTGGCCCTGCGCACCCACGAAGTGCTGGAGAACACGCTGCAGTTCCAGCTCACCGGCGCCGCCGATCAGGGCAGCGGCACGGCTCTGGCGACCGCGAGCGCAAACGTGGACGGCACCCGGGAACTGCTCACCGTGATCGCGCCGGTGCTGCAGACCCGGTCGCCCGCCGCGCTGACCGCGGCCCGCCAGCAGTTGGGCGCCTTCGGCGCGCTGGTGCGGCGGGTCGGCAACCCACACGGCACCTGGATCCCGCCGGGACGGCTGCCACTYGCCGACCGGCAGAAGCTGAACRGCAGCCTGGGCGCGCTGCTGGAGACTCTCGCACCGATCCCCGACATCCTCGAGATCAGGAGTACCGGATGAGCCCCGGGTCCGACGGCGGGCGGATGGGACGCCGCTCCTTCCTCGCCGGAGCCTTCGCCGCGGGCGCCGCGGCCGCGGGCAGCGCCACCACCGTCGCGGCCGGAACCGGCGCTGCGGTGCTCACCACCGCCGCGCCGGCCGCCGCGGCCGCCAGCGGAAGCTCCGACGAGGTGGTTCCCTTCCACGGCGTGCATCAGGCCGGGATCCTCACCCCGCAGCCGGCCGCGGCCATGTTCGCGTCCTTCGACGTCATCGCCGACGACCGGGCCGCGCTCACCGACCTGTTCAAGACGATCACCGCCCGGGCCCGGTTCCTCACCGCCGGCGGTGCTCCGGCCGACCTGGGCACCGTCGCCCCACCGTCGGACAGCGGGGTCCTCGGGCCGACCGTGCCCCCGGACGCGCTTACCGTCACGGTCGGGGTCGGCGCCTCCCTGTTCGACGGCCGGTTCGGCCTGGCCGACCGGCGTCCCCGGCGGCTGGCGCCGATGCGTACCTTCCCGAACGACAACCTGAACCCCGCCGACTGCCACGGCGATCTCAGCCTGCAGCTGTGTGCGAACAGCCGGGACACGGTGTTGCACGCGCTGCGCGACATCGCCCGGCACRCCCGCGGCGGCATGCAACTGCGGTGGCGGATCGACGGCTTCCACAGCCAGCCCYGGCCAGCCGGCGCGCAGCGAAACCTGCTCGGTTTCAAGGACGGCATCGTCAACCCCGATGTGACCAGCGCCGCCGACATGGACCGGCTGGTCTGGGTGGACGGTGCGGGCGAGCCGCGCTGGACCACCGGCGGCTCCTACCAGGTCGTCCGCATCATCCGGATGCTGGTGGAATTCTGGGACCGGGTTTCCCTCAACGAGCAGGAAACGATGATCGGCCGGCGACGGGACACCGGGGCACCGCTGGACGGCACCGCGGAGACCGACATTCCCAACTACGCCCGCGACCCCAAGGGCACGGCCATCCCGCTCACCGCGCACATCCGGCTCGCCAACCCGCGCACCGCGGCCACCGACAACTCCCGCATCCTGCGCCGCGGCTTCAACTACGACCGGGGAACAGACAGCAACGGCAACCTCGACATGGGCCTGGTCTTCTGCTGCTACCAGCAGGACATCATCCGGCAGTTCGAGGCGACGCAGACCCGGCTCATCRACGAGCCGCTCGTCGACTACATCAGCCCGACCGGTGGCGGCTACTTCTTCGTGCTCCCCGGTGTCCGGGACGCGAGCGACCACCTGGGCCGGTCGCTGCTGGCCTGAGCGCCGTCGCTGCTATGGGCCGCGGCCCGGCGGTGCGTGATCACCTCGATTGGCACCGCCTTGCCCCTTGCCCGGCCCCCGCCTGCCCGGGCCATTGACCGCGAGACCTGGCCGACCGCGAGACCTGGCCGACCGCGCCTGGGGACGGACGGCCGGGYCGCCGCGGGTGAGATCAGGCCTCGGGTGAGATCAGACGGTGTGCCAGGGGCCGGTGACGGCGTAGGCGATGCCCGGGTCCTGGGTGGCGACGAACAGGTAACGGCCGTTGGTGGAGAAGCAGGAGCCGACGAACTCCCGGTAGATCTTGTCGGCACCATCCTGGAACAGGATCTTGTTCTGGGCGAAGGCGAAGGGGCTGCCCTGGCGGTCGAGACCGACGACGTAGTTGAGCCCGTCGCCGTCCTCACACAACAACGCCCCACCATGCGGGGTGATGCACAGGTTGTCGGGCCCGTCGAAGACTCCGGGCGTGTCGTAGTCGTCCGCGGCCTCGTGGGACGGCAGCAGCGCGACGAGAGTCAGGGTTTCGGCGGCGGGCTGGTACTTCCACACCTGGCCATCGTGGACGGTGGGGGGCAGCGCGGGGTAGCTGACGGAGGCGGGCAGGTYGGCCTTCTTGGCATAGCTGGCGTTGATCCAGGCCGCGTCCCGGGCCCAGAAGGCGCCCTCGAACTTCTTCGACCGGGTCACCCGGTCGGGGCTGGCCGCCGCCAGGGTGGCGGGGCGGCCCGGGTAGGCGAACTGCTTGCGGATCGAGGGCGAGGCGTCGGTCCCGTCCGGGTCGGGAGCAAGCACYGGCACCCACTTCACTGTCAGGCTGGTGCCGACCTTGGTGATCTGGGAAAGGTCGTCGATCGGGTTGCCGGCCGCGGTCCAGGCCTGCAGCGCCTCCAGGCAGCCGCCCGCCGCGTAGTCACCGAACTGGCCCGTCGCCCGGGTCGGGCGGAACCGGTAGAGCAGGCCGTTCGGGCCGCTCGCGTCCTCGGTGAGGTAGGCGAAGTTGGTCTTGGGATCGACCGCGACCGCCTCATGCGCGAAGCGGCCCAGCGCCGTCAACGGCGCCCCGGTGGTGCGGCGGCCCAGCGAGTCGACCTCGAAGACATAGCCGTGCCGCTTGCCACCACTGATGATCGACTCTGTTTCCTCGCACGTCAGCCACGCACCCCAGGGGGTGACCCCGCCGGCGCAGTTGCGGATCGTGCCGGCCAGGCTCACGTAGCGACGCTGCACGTTCGCGTTGACGTCCAGCACGATGTTCGTGGTGCCACCGAACGCGTTCGTGGCCGACCCGTCGTACACCGCGGCCCCGGTGGTCTTGGGCACCACCGGCGTGAACTGCGCGCCCGGGTTCACCGCGTCCTGCTCGTGGTTCTGYACCAGAATCGTCCCGCCCTGCGTCCCAGGAAACGAGCCGGTGCCGTCGAACTTGGTCGGGTACGGCGGGCTACCCGGATCGTCGAGCCGGTCAAACGGCTCGTTGTAGGGCGCCTGACCCCAGGTACCGRCCTTCGCGATCACCTTGTAATGGAAGCCGGCGGGAAGATMGAGCTTGCCGGCCGGGTCGGCCACCAGCGGCCCGTAGCCTCCCGTCGCCGCGCCCACCGGGCTCGCCGCCAGCAGGTTGAACGCTTCGGCGGACAGGACCACCACGGCCCCCGCCGCCGTGCCGTGCCGGAACAGATTACGTCGTGTCAACTCGCTCATGACGCGCAACCCTAGGAACGTGATGTTACCGCCCCTTTACGGAGAGGCCAACGTGTCACGGCCGCATCGTGGCCTTGTGATGAGCGAACGGTCCACCGGCCGCGACCGCGCCTCGACCGACACCGCATCGGCCCCTGCCACCCTGTATTCCCGGCGGGGGAACCCGCCTTATGCTCAACCTGATTCTCAGCGCCGGCGATTTCGCGTCACTCGTCGAACAGCTGCCGGCAAGGCTGGAGGAGTAGGGGCTGCCCCGCCCAGGGAGGGCACATACAGGCACGGAGATTGCCTTCGGCCGGGGGTGGCGGTCCCAAGGTCCCGTCAGAAAGCTTCGTCAGTCCCTGCTGATCGGGGCGGAGCAGAAGGGCATTGTCGAGTCGACGATCCGTCGGTGACCGACTTGAAGGAGCCAGCGTGCCCATCTGGCACATCCGTCCCTACGAGACCGTCGACTACGCGGCGACAGTACGCCTGCTGGAGGAAGTGAGGAGCACCCCGGGCGGCCCGCCCATCAACCTCACCGACACCGTGCTGGCGCTGCGGCACGAACTCCCGGAGACCGAGTCCCCCGCGGTGGTCGCCGTCGCGGGCGAGCATCTCGTCGGTGCCGCGGTYGGGCGCAAGGAGGGCGGCCAAGGCCSGGTGCTCACGGTCGCCATCGCGCCCGCCTGGCGTCACCACGGCATTGGTTCCAGCCTGTTGCAGAGCGTGGAAAACCTGCTCCTGCACGCCGGCTGCCGGCGGATCACCACGCTGATCACCCCCGGGCAGCCGGGTGAGGAGGCGTTCCTCAACCGCGGCTTCACCGCTACCGGGCAGGTACTCTATGACAAGCAGATTCCCCTGCGCCCGGCGGACGTCTCCACCGTCGAGCGGTGGGGCGGCGCGCTGCTGAGCGCCTCCGAGTGGTCCAACCTCGCCGGGATGGAGGAGGAGCGCGCGCTCATCGAGAAGCGGCTGCTGCTGCCGGTTCGGGAACGGGAGCTCGCCGAGGCGTACGGAGTCGTCATCCCGACGGCGATGCTGCTGTTCGGGCCGCCCGGCACCGGTAAGACGTCCTTCGCCCGGGCGGTCGCCGCCCGGCTGGAATGGCCGTTCGTCGAGCTGCTGCCCTCACGGCTGGCCTCCGGCGGCAGTGGGCTCGCCGCCGAGCTGCGGTCAGCGATCAACGACCTCATGGGGGTCGAGCGGGTCGTCGTGTTCATCGACGAGGTCGACGAGATCGCCCAGTCGCGGGAGACCCGACCGGAGAACCAGTCCGTCGTCAACGAACTGCTCAAGGCGATCCCGCAGTTCCGCGGGGTGCAGGGCCGGCTGCTGATCTGCGCGACCAACGCGGTCTCGGCGCTGGATCCCGCGTTCATCCGGCCCGGCCGGTTCGATCTCGTCCTCCCCGTCGGACCGCCGGACGCCAAGGGGCGCCGGGTGCTGCTCGATGGGCTGCTCGACCGGGTCGCAAACAAGGAGGACATCGATCTGGACGCCGTCGTCGCGGCCACCGACCTGTTCACGCCGGCCGATCTCTCGGCGGTCGTGCAGCGCTCCGCTGCCGCCGCCTTCCACCGGGCCGCCGACGGGGTGAAGGTCGGCACCGGGGCGGGAGCGGAAAGCGGCGGGGGCGGCCACGGCCCGACGGTGACCCCGTTGAGCACACAGGACCTGCTGGACGCCGCCCGGCTGGCCCGGCCGACGATCAGTCTTACCGAGCTGGACCGCTTCCGTCGTGACGCGGAGGCCTTCACCCGGATCTGACCTGCCCCGCCCCTGCAGGGACGACCCGCACCCGGATCCGCCTCGCACCCGGATCCGGGTGTTGATAACTTTTGATTTTTCGATATAGAAAAGTATTTCCTGCCCCGATGACGAGGCGCGACACGGGAGAGTTCTCGACGAAACGAAAACCGCAGCGATCTTCCAACCCAACCACAATGAGGTTTCGCCATGACCGACGGAAATCGCAATCTCTACGTAGTCGCCTGCAGTGGCGGGTACCCCGCCGGGGACCTTCCCGCCTTCGTCAGGCAGGTGCGGTCCGCCGGCTGGGACGTGCGGGTGGTCGCCACCCCGTCGTCTTTGCAGTTCATCGACGCGCTCGACACAGGTCACGGGGACGGGTAGCGCAGCAGGGCACCGAGACCGTCGGTCGGTGCGCCGGGCAGATCGGCGGGCAGGACCCGCACGGCCGCGCCGGTGCCCCAAGCGGCCCGCACGGCCAGATCCGCCAACCGGCCGGTGGTCGGTGGTGACCCGGCCCGGCGGGCCAGCCGGGCCAGCGCGCCCGGCTCGGTGGCGACGTCCCCGGGCTCCGGCCCGTACCAGGCGGCCCGGTCGTCGCCGGGGTCGTCGACGACGAGCAGCGTGCCCACCTGAGCGCGGACGAGCGCGGCGAGCGTCGCGGGCACCCCGTCGACCGCCCGGCCGTGTGCGCGGTCCTCGGCGAAGCGGTCGAGCACGGCGCGGGTCCGGTCGCGAACCTCGGCCTCGACCAGCTCCCGCACCTCCTGGGAATGGAACCGGTCGCTCCGCCCGGGGTGACGTCCCCCGTGTTCGAGCTGGTGGACCAGCGGGGTCACCCGGGGCGGCAGATGCTTGCGCAGCAGCTGCACGGCCCGGACGTCTCCCGCGAGAACCACCAGCGCGGCGTCCACCCGCTCGGTCAGCTCGGTCACCGCCTCGGCGACCTGCGCGGCGTTGTGATCCCACGAGTCCTCGGCACGATCCTGGTAGCGGCGCTGCGACCAGCCGCCGGGGGCATTGCGCTCGATCTCGTCGTCGGAGCCGACGACCTCRCCGGCGAACCGCAGTCCGTCCCCGGCCACCCGCAGGTCGGCGCCCGTCCGGTCGGTGAGCACGACCACACAGGGCACGCTGCTCTGCCGGTAGGCAAGCATCGGCAACGTGCAGGGCAGCGAGCCCCAGACGGCCCGGTCCGCCACCTGCCGTCGCAGCCGATGACACCAGACCACCCTGCCATCCGCGGCGCACGCCGCGAGAGCGGCGTTCTGCGGGCCGAGGGACGCCACAACCTCGTCCAACGCGCCCAGCGTCGCGCCATCCGCCCCGTCGGCGGCCAGGCTGTCGCGCAGGCGCCGCCACCGGACCGCCCGATCCGCCGCAATCCCGTCCATCTGATCGGACAGGCCCAGGTACAGCGTCGCGCACGGGCTCGGGACGGCGAACAACTCGTTGATCTCCTCATCTGGGATCACGGCACCGCGGCCTCCTGTTCTCCRCTCCCGCCGGTCGGCGAGCCGATCCTCCAGGGTCCAGGATGGGCACCGACCGGCTCTTCGGTCCGGCCTCTTCGGTTGCTCCCAGCCATACCCATCATCGGCGCGACGGACCGTCGGCCACCCGCCAGGACTTCATCCGGGCGCGGCCGGTATATATTGCTGCTGACGGTCCGAATCGGCTCGAGTTCGACTCTTCGCCGGCCTCAATGATCGGCATCGTCGGCAAACATCGTCGGCAAACGCCGAATTCCCTACCTGCCCCCGGCCTGTCCCCGGGGATCGGTCCATAGATCAGTGCTGTGCGCGCTTGTCAGGAGGTCGATGCCGGCCAGGACTTCCGCGGCGGGCCGGGCCTCTAGGCGGCGCCCGTCCCGCAACCGCAGGGAGACCCGCTCGTCGGCTGCCTCCCGGGCACCGATGATCGCCTGGTAGGGCACCAGACGAGCGGCCCGGACCCGCGCGCCCAGGGTGCCGCGCTGCGGACCGGCGGCCTCGGCCCGCAGTCCCCGGTCGGCCGCCTGCCGGACCAGCGCGAGGGCGTGGGGTACCTCGGCGTCGGAGATCGGAAGGGCCACCAGCTGCACGGGCGCAAGCCATGGTGGAAAGGCACCGCCGTGCGACTCGATGAGGTGGGCCACGGCCCGCTCCACGCTGCCGATAACGCTGCGGTGGACCATGACCGGCCGGCGCATCGCGCCGTCCGGGCCCGCGTAGCGCAGATCGAACCGTTCTGGCTGATGGAAGTCGATCTGCACGGTGGACAGGGTGGCTTCACGGCCGGYACTGTCGACGATCTGAACGTCGATCTTCGGGCCGTAGAAGGCCGCCTCCCCCTCCACGGCCTCGTAGGCCACCCCCGCGGCGTCGAGGACCTCGGTCAGCAGGGCGGCGGACCGCCGCCACATGCCGGGGTCGCCGACGTACTTCCCGCCCGGCCCCGGCAGGGAGAGCCGGTAGCGGGCCGGGCTGACACCCAACGCGCCGTAGGCCTCGCGGATCAGCTCCAGCGCCGCGCGCGCCTCGTCGGCGACCTGCTCCGGAGCGCAGAAGATGTGCGCGTCGTTCAGCTGGATCGCCCGCACCCGGGTCAGCCCGCCCAGTACCCCCGACAGTTCGGAGCGGTACATGCCACCCAGTTCGGCCATCCGGAGTGGGAGATCGCGGTAGCTGTGCGCGCGGGAGCGGTAGATCAACGCGTGGTGCGGGCAGAGGCTCGGCCGCAGCACCATCTGCTCCCCGCCAAGCCGCTCCCCGCCAAGCCACTCCCCGCCAAGCCGCTCCCCGCCAAGCCGCTCCCCGCTGAGATCCATCGGCGGAAACATGTCGTCCCGGTAATGGGACCAGTGGCCGGAGATCTCGTACAGCTCCCGCTTGCCCAGCACGGGCGAGTACACGTGCCGGTAACCGGCCCGACGCTCCACGCCACGGATGTACTCCTCCAGGGTGTGCCGTACGACGGCACCGGCGGGCAGCCAGTACGGCAGACCCGACCCGATCAGCGGGTCGGTATCGAAAAGTTCCAGCTCGCGACCGAGCTTGCGGTGGTCGTACACCGTGGTCTCCTCACCTCGCGGCAGGTAGGGCGGGTGACCACAAGGCGAAGCCCCGGGGCATCCACCCCGGGGCTTCGACAGAAGAACGGCTGTCAGCGCGCCGGGACACTCTCCGGCGTCGTCGTCAGGCCAGCGCGCTGCATGTCGTCCAGGTTAGCAGTGCCGCCCCCGCCGCGGTGACAATGACGACAGCGGTGACGGCGGCGTGCGTGACGGCGGCATGCGTGACAGCGGGGTGGGCGGGCGGGTAGCGGGCGGGTAGCGGGCGGGGTGGCCGCGGGTCAGCGCGCGAGGATGCTCAGGATCTCACTGGCCGAACGTCCCCGCGCCGCGAGGGGATAGACGGTGATGGCCAGCCGGATGAGGTTGTCACCCCGGCGGCTGACGCCCGCGGCCGGGACGGGCCAGACCCGGTCCGTCGGGCCGGTCGCCTCCCAGGCGGCCTTGATTGCGGCGAGTGGGCCGGTGACGTCGCCGCGCCGCCAGGCGTCGGCGGCCCGGGCGGCGACGTCGATGACACCGGGACCGGCCGTGGCGACCGCGACCGCCGCCTCGGGACCCGCGGTCAGGATCCACGGCACGAGTCCCGGTGTCGGCTCGATCCGCTGCAGCAGCGAGATCATCGCCTGCGACCGGGGCCCGGTGACAATGGTCGCCGCCGACGCCCCGTGCCGCGCGACCACGTCCACGGCGCCCGGATGTGCCTGTTCGACGTCGGCCAGGGCCCGGCGCACCGCGGGTTCCAGGTCGAGCGAGGCGAGTGTCGCCAGCACGGCCACGG
Organism: Frankia sp. CgMI4; assembly: GCF_001756285.1. Classification (NCBI taxonomy): domain Bacteria; kingdom Bacillati; phylum Actinomycetota; class Actinomycetes; order Frankiales; family Frankiaceae; genus Frankia; species Frankia sp. CgMI4. The sequence goes on along the minus strand of NZ_MAQZ01000058.1, from coordinate 4,501 downwards.
GTATCCGGGCGAGCAGCCCCCCGAGCGGCGCGAGCACCGGCCGGTCGGCCTCGGGTACCCGGCCGAGACACGCGGCCGCGGCAGCGGCCTCGGTCACCGATATGCCGTGCTCCAGAGCCAGGCCGACCACGGCGACCGGGTCGTCCGTGGTGGCGGCGACGGCCAGATCCACCTCGGCCGCGCCCGCGGGCAGCAGGTCGGCGACCGCCAACAACCAGGCCCGGGCGGGCGGGTCCAACGCGCCCAGCGCCGACACCAGGCGCGGCGCCCCGTGCAGCGCGGCGGCCACCCGCACCAGGCGGGCACCGCAGGTCGCGGCGACGGTAGCCGGGTCGAGCGCGACCAGCGACGCGACCTCCGCCGCGAAGGACGCGGACGAACCGGCAACCCGACCGGACGAACCGGATGAACCGGATGAACCCGTGGTGGCCGGCCCCGCCGGACCGGTGGTGAGGGGTCCCGTGGGGTCCGACTCGCCCCGGGCCGCGCGCGCCGCTTCGACGAGCAGCCGGGGCAGCGGCATCGTGCCCCAGTGGGCGGCCAGATAGGGCGCGGAGACACCCTCCAGCGAGGGGGGGGCGGAGGGCGCCCCGCGGCGCAGGACGCCCTCCGCGATCGCGGTGTCGAGCACGTCGGCCACGTCCTGTCCGGACATCCGGGCGAGCCGGACCAGCCAGTCGCGCGCCGCCCCGATCAGGCTGGCCCTGTTCAGGGTCTCGGCGAGCGGATGGATGCCCCAACGCCGGGACAGGTACAGCCCGACGACGTCGTCGTCTAACAGGGCCACCGCCCACGCCGACATGCCCGGCCTGCCGAGCAGGTTCTCCTGGAAGGCGGTCTCAATCACCGTCGACGGGTCCGCCGCGACAAGCTCGGCGAACTGCGTGGTCCAGACGATGTCCTCGACGGCGAGGCATCGGACGATCTTCAGCAGGGTGTCGAGCGGCAGGACGCCCCACCGGGATCGCGCGAACGCGACGACGCGCGGATCGGCCCACCAGACGGGATCGGGCGGCGGGTCGGCCTGGTGCAGGCCCGCCGTGACGGCCTCGTCGACGAGGTCGCCCGGATTCGCGCCGAGCGCGGCGCCGAAGGAGCGCAGCCACTCCAGGTCGCCGTCCACCAGGACCCGGACCGTCGCCATGATGTCCCGCAGCGACCGTTCGTCCCAGCGTGCGGCGACGTAACCGGCGATCAGCGGCGGCAGCGCCGCGTCCGTCGGCGAGGCCTCGCCAAGGACGCCCTCCGCGACGGCCCGGTCGATCGCGCTGGAAACCGGGACCGCGGCGGCGTCGGCTACCGCGCGCAGCCAGCCGACACTCGACCGCGTCAGGTCCCGGGCCACGTCGAGCAACGCCACCAACGGCACCGCGGTCCACCGTTCGGTGAGGTAGGAGGCGACGTCCGCATGGGACCAGTCGGATGGTGACGGTGGCCGCGCCTGGCCGAGCAGGCGCTGGGCGAGTGCCGCGTCGACCACCTCCGACACGGACACCCCGACCGTGACGGCCACCGAGCGGATCCAGAGCAGGTCACCCGCGGCCAGCACCCGCCCGAGCTCGATCAGCTCGGCCAGGCTCGTCGTCTCCCACCGTTCGGCAAGGCACCTGGCGATGTCGGGGTCCCACCGCGACGGCGGCACCGGACCCGGTCCGGCCAGGAGGTTCTCCTCGATCGCCCGGTCCCGCACCTCGTCGGCAGCCAGCCCGCCGGCGGCCGCGAGGGCCGCGCACCAGTCCGGTATCCAGTCCGGGTCACGGGCGACGACCAGGGTGTCGGCGAATGCGGCCCGCGGGTCCGCGACCGGGGCCGACACGTCCTCGGCGGAGGCAGTCGCGCCCTCCTCCACGCCGCCCTCCACGCCGCCGTCCACACCGCCGTCCACACCGCCGTCCACACCGCCGTCCACACCGCCGTCGAGCACGAACCGGCGGACCTCGTCCTCGGTGAGTCCGGGCACCGCATCGGCGCCGGCCCGCGCGAGCAGCTCGATCCGGTGGACGATGCCGCTGCCGGGCCGCCCACTCACCGGGCTGGTTCCCCCCCGCAGCACCTCGGGCGTCACCCGGGCACGTTCCGTGAGTTCCCGGATCAGATCGACGGGCAGCAGCGGCGCGCACCGCACCACCGCCGGCGCCGCGCCGGCGACCGCGAGCGAGACGACCGCGTCGCGGTCAAGTCGGGGTGCCCGGGCCAGCACCTGCCCGGTCGCGGCCACCCGTTCGAGGGCCTCGGTCAGCTCGGTCAGGCCGACCGCGGTGATCTGCCAGACGTCACCCCAGCAACCGGTGAGGACACCGATCGCGGGCAGCGTCTCGGCGAGCAGCATCCGGCGGGTCTCCGGCCGGATCCGCTCCCGCCTGACCAGCCGCATCACGTCGATGACGATCCGGCGCTCGGCCGGCAGCGGCCGCAGGACCGCCGCGAGCTCGTCGAGCATCTTCGCGCTGTCCCGGGCCGCCAGGACGCTCTGCTGCTCGGCGAGCTCCGCGGTGACCGTGACAATCAGGTCCGGCCGCCCGGCGAACGCCCGACCGATCTCCTGCAGCATCGTCATGACTGCGCTACGCCCACCGCGTTGCGGGCTGCCGGTGTCGGCCGCGAGGGCACTCTCGTCCGGGTTCACCAGCAGGTGCGCGAAGGCCGCGGCGAACAGCCGCCGGGCCGCGCTCTGCCCCGCCGTCGCTCCGATGCGCCTGCGCAGCCCCTGCAACGAGACGTCATCGACCAGCGGCAGGTCCCRCCAGGCGCGCGGAGCGTGGGCTTGGCCGTCCTCGTCGAGCAGCGGCAGCGCGAACTCCACCGGCTGGCCGGCGCTCGCCAGAACCTTCGGTTCGGTCAGAGCCGCCGGGTCGACACCGAAGGCGATGATCCGGGCCGGATCGGGCACCGCGCCGTCCGGTGCCCGATGCGCGGACCGCAGGCGTCGCAGCGCAACCAGGGTCCGGGCGAGGTCGTCGGGCGGGCAGAGCAGCCAGCCGGAACCGCCGAGCAGGCCGGCCAGCGGGCTGGACAGGTCCGCGGCCTCGAAGGCGGCCACGCCGACCGCCGCCCRCCCGGACTGTAGGCTCGCCGCGAGGCGCACCGGCTCCGGGTTGACCCGGCGCTCGGCTGTCATGACCTCCGTCCCCGTCGGCGCGAACACTCCCCGCAGGCCCTTGGGATCGCCACGCGGGGTGAGCGTCTCGTCGAAACGGCGCACCGTCACCGGGCGCTGCTCACCGGCCTGCAGGACGGTGGTGAGATCGACGTCGAACCCGGTGCCGGAGCGCGGCACGAACACCCGGACGCCGTACCTGAGCTTCATCACGACGAACCGGGGGTCGACCCGGTCGACCGTGCCCAGGTACGTCCCGCCGACCAGGCCCCGCTCGAAGCGGGGGTTGCGGTCGCCGAACCCGCCACGGGCCGCGGTGTCGTGATGGTAGGCGATGATGACGTCGGAGGCGGCGAGATCTTCGGTGATCTTCGCGCGCCGCGCCGCGGYGGCCAGCGTCGTGAGCTCCTCCCGGAGCCGGCCKGGCTGCAGGTCGGCAACCCGGGCGTCGATCCCGCAGCCCCGCAGGTACCGGTCCACCGCCTGCTCGCGCGTCGCCCGCGACCCGCCCGTCACCGCGCCGTAGGCGGTCGGTCGGCGGCCGGTGGACAACCACCCGATCAGCCGGGCCAGCGATCGGGCCTGCGCCGCCCGCCACTCCTCCAGCGGGGCGTCCGGTGCCGGGACGTCGTCGCCGAGCAGTTCCACCGTGTCCTGGCTACGTTCGGACGCGGGCGGGATCACCCCCCGGGCCGGCGCGTACCCGTGGCGGCCATACCCGACCAGCCGCAGCGATCCCCGGCAGYGCACGAGATGATCCGGGCTGAGTTCGACGGGAACGACGCCGAGCTGGGTCGCGGCGTCGTCGAGCAGCGCGCCGAGCGGGGCGAGCATGTCCATGACGTCCGCGGGGGCAACGAACTCGCCGTTCGCGAGCTGCGCGGCCATGCTGTCGTCGCCGCGTTGCCGCTCGAGCGGGTCGGTGAGCGGGCCGGCCGCCCAGCTCGTGATGTAACCCGTGGGCGCCTCGTAGCCCGTGGGCACCCCGTCGGGGCCGTCGACGATGTCGAGCAGCAGGGGGGTCAGCGGGTTGCCGAGCGAGAGCAGCTCCATGCCGACCCGTAGCGTCGACGGGCCGCCCGCGCCGGCCGTACGCAGGGCGCCGAAGCCCAGCCCGGCGAGGCTGACCAGGCGTACCCGGCAGTCGGCCCCGGCGCCGCGGATCCGCCGGGGCATCTCCCGCCAGGTCCGGCCGCTGCGGCCCACGACCGCCGGACGCTGGTCCGCCACTTCCGCCACTTCCGCCACTTCCGCCGGCGGCGCGCCCGGCGCGGACCGCGCGCCTGCGGTCCGCGCCGGGCGGTGTCCCCGCTGCGCCTGCGCGGCACCGTCGGCGGGTCCGGCGGGGAGCGGCTCGGGGTCCGCGAAGTCGTCGAAGTCGTCGAAGTCGTCCGCGCCGGCGGG